>ONVN01000424.1 GCA_900321295.1 uncultured Eubacteriales bacterium | reverse complement strand
TCTTTCTGGCTGGCGGGGGGGCTGCACAGGAGAAACTCGGGAGTGATGGGAGCTGTATCCGTATTCTGCAACAGATGGGATACCCTTCTTCTACTCTTCGTCCGGCTTTGACACAAATTGAGACAGACATCCGTCCGATTCGTGGCTTGGAGGGAATTCGTATCAAAGCAAAAGTCACTGCTTTTGCTGGAGGAAGGCCGGTCCATTCGGAACGGGGTGAAGTATTATTTACCTCATATGGACTAAGCGGTGTTTGTGTCATGCAATGTGCAAGATATGTTGATGAGGAGGAAACCGAAATTTCGCTCCACTTGTATGATGTGCTTGGATTTCATGAGGAAGAAATGCGCGCCGAATTGGAACGAAGGGCTGTGCAGAATCGATCCTATCCGGCCGAAAGGCTATTAACAGGAATTGTTCCGCCGAGGGTAGGACATGCGGTGTTTCTTGCTGCAGGTGTACATGCTGTGCAGATGAAAGACATTTCGGATGAAATGATGAATCGTATTCTGCAGACAATGGGAGATTTCCGGATTCAGGTGAAAGGCTTAAAAGGAATGGAAAGCGCACAAGTGACACGCGGAGGAATCAGCACGGAATTCTTTTCTGATCGGACGTTAGAATCCAAGAAAGACCCTGGTTTGTTTGCCGGAGGAGAGATGCTGGATGTTGACGGCGATTGTGGGGGATTCAACCTGATGTTTGCTTTTGGCTGTGGAATACTGGCAGGAAAGAATGGACGGATAACAGCGTGGGAGGCTCATAAATGAATATCACACAAACACTGGCCGAAGAGTTTAAGGTTCAGCCCTGGCAGATTGATGCTGTCATTGCATTGCTTGACGAAGGATGCACGATTCCTTTTATCGCGAGATACCGGAAGGAACAGCATGGAGAGCTGGACGATCAGAAACTGCGCGATATTTCTGACCGGCTGACTGCGTTGCGAAATTTGGAACAGCGACGTGTCGAAATCATTGATTCATTGAAAAAACTTGATAAATGGACAGAAGATCTTCAGAACGAAATTGACAATGCTGCAACGATGGCCAGGCTTGAGGATATCTATCGTCCTTTCCGACCGAAAAGGCGAACACGGGCAAGCATTGCAAAAGAAAAGGGATTGGAACCTCTTGCAGACATGATGCTTCTTCAGCTCAGTCGTGCAAAGACCCCCGAGGAACTTGCGGATGGATTTGTGGATCCTGAGAAGGGCGTAAAGGATGCGCAGGAAGCCTTACAGGGTGCCATGGACATTATTGCGGAACGTATTTCGGATGATCCGAATGTCCGTCTGAAGCTCAAACAGCTCTATGCACGTGAAGCTGTCATTAAGACTGAAAAAGCAAAAGATGAAGACAGTGTCTATTCTATGTATTATGAAGATTACCGTGAACGCTGGCTGACAATGCCTGGGCATCGAGTTCTGGCGGTTAACCGGGGTGAGAAGGAAGGCTTTCTAAAAGTCAAAATGGACTTAGACCCCGAACATGCGTTCCAGGTAATTGGTGAGGATTATATTGCGAATACGGGATCAATCGCTACAGACTATGTGAGAATGGCTTGTCAGGATGCTTATACACGACTGATCGCACCTTCCCTGGAGACAGAACTTCGCAATGATGCTACAGACCGTGCCCAAAAGGCTGCTATCTCTGTGTTTGCATTAAATCTGAAACCGCTCCTTATGGCACCGCCTGTTCGAGGGCAGGTGACTATTGGACTTGACCCGGGCTATATGCATGGCTGTAAGGTTGCAGTCATTGATGCCACAGGTCGTGTAGTGGATACATGTGTTGTCTATCCGACGCAGAAAAATCAGATCGAACGCTCCAAAACAATCATTAAAGCGATGATTCTGAAACACCATGTTACGGTGGCTGCCATTGGAAACGGAACAGCGAGTCGTGAAACCGAACAGTTTTTTGTCGATGTCATGCATGAGCTTCCAGTCGATACAAAGATTGCCTACATGATGGTTTCTGAAGCTGGCGCCTCTGTTTATTCCGCTTCTCCGCTTGCAGCTGAGGAATTTCCTCAGTTTGATGTAAATATCCGATCCGCCATTTCCATTGCAAGACGCTTGGAAGATCCTCTTGCTGAACTGGTGAAAATTGATCCGAAGGCAATTGGGGTTGGACAATATCAGCATGACTTGAAGGAGGCTGAACTGGATGAAGCACTTGATCATGTGGTTGAAGACTGTGTAAACTCTGTTGGAGTTGATGTCAATACAGCAAGTGCTGCTTTGCTGAGTCATATAGCAGGAATCAACAGTACAGTTGCAAAAAACATTGTCGCATATCGTGAGGCGAATGGACCCTTTTCTGCCAGAAGTGAGTTGAAAAAAGTGCCTAAACTCGGGCCGCGTGCCTTTGAGCAATGTGCTGGCTTCCTTCGTATCCCAGGTGGAAAAGACCTGATTGAAAACACCGGCGTTCATCCTGAAAGTTACAAAGCTGCTAAAGCATTGCTGAAACGCTTTGAAATGAATGAACAGGAAGCGGCAACTGGAAGACTTGTTCCCTTAGTCGAGAACACTGGATACAGTCTGGTTGCAAAAGAACTGGACATCGGTGAACCTACACTGCGTGATATTGTGAAGGAAATGAGCAAGCCTGGAAGGGATCCACGAGACGAACTTCCGCCGCCTCTTCTTAGACAAGACGTGATGAAACTGGAAGACCTGTGTGTGGGGATGGAGCTTCGGGGAACCGTACGAAATGTCGTCGATTTTGGGGCATTTGTTGACATAGGAGTGCATCATGATGGCCTGGTTCATATCAGCCAGTTTGGACGCTTCCTGAAACATCCATCTCAGGCTGTTAGCGTTGGAGATGTGGTGACGGTATGGGTCCTGGGGGTTGATGTAAAGAAAGAACGGATTTCTCTAACCATGGTTAAACCGGGGACTTCTCCACAGACAGACAGACGAACGATGAGGAATCAGAAGACCAAACCGTAAGATTTTTTGTGCAAAGGAGGATACCTTATGGAAGACGACAAAATCCGTAATGCTGAAACGGATGCACTTATGCATGCCATTTTGAGCCTTGAGACGGATGATGAGGCGTATTGTTTCTTGGAAGACCTTTGTACTATTGCTGAAATTCATAGTATGGCACAACGATTGGAAGTAGCAAGTCTTCTGCGTCAAAAGAAAACTTACAATGAAATTGCACAGATGACTGGCGCATCGACTGCCACGATCAGCCGGGTGAATCGTGCACTTGTTTGGGGACGAGACGGGTATAAGCATGTATTGGATAAGATAAGCGAACCGACAATGAAAGATGAGGTATAAGATGGATCTTAGCATTCTGAATCCGGAACAACGCAGAGCCGTGGAAACATTGGAAGGACCGGTTCTGATCCTCGCAGGAGCTGGATCAGGAAAAACGAGAACGCTGACTTATCGAGTGGCGAATCTGATCGATCATGGTGTTGAACCATATCATATTATTGCGCTTACATTTACAAATAAAGCAGCGAAGGAGATGAAAGAGCGGATTACTGCACTCATTGGTGAGAAAGCAGAAGAAGTGTGGATTTCTACTTTTCATTCATCCTGCGCACGAATTCTTCGAAGAGATATCGAGAAAATAGGCTATCAGAGATCTTTCACAATCTTTGATGATGACGACCAGAATGCAGTATTGAAGGAAATCTACAAAAGGCTGAATATTGACGACAAAAATCTCCCGATCAAAAGCATGCGCGGGATTATATCGGATGCGAAAAATCAGTTGCTGAGTCCGGATGAATGGTTCCAGCAATCGCCCAGGGACTACCAGTCTCAGCGTGTACATGACATCTATCTTGAATATGAGACAAGATTAAAAGGGCTGAATGCACTGGATTTTGATGATCTTCTGTTAAAGACCCTTGAACTTCTTGCAGAACATCCGCCGGTACTTGATTATTACCGTCAGCGCTTTCAGTATGTGCTTGTTGACGAATACCAGGATACCAATAAGGCACAGTACGAGCTTGTTCATCTGCTGACATCGGATAACGGAAATATCTGTGTGGTGGGCGATGACGATCAGTCGATCTATGGATGGCGCGGTGCAGATATCCGAAATATCCTCGAATTTGAAAAAGATTATCCAGGCACTGCCGTGATTAAACTCGAACAAAATTATCGATCGACAGCGAACATTCTGGATGCTGCAAACCAGGTTATTGCACACAACGAAGGACGCAAAGAGAAGATCCTTTGGACAGAGGAAGAAGCAGGCGACAAAATCCACGTCTATTGCGCGTGCGATGAAAAAGAAGAAGCAGCATGGATTGCCGATGTCATCCGGCAATACCATAAAGATGGGGAACGTTATGGTTCGTTTGCTGTGCTGTATCGTGCAAATTCACAGAGCCGCGCCTTGGAAGAAATGCTTATGCGTTCCAGCATTCCATATGTCGTCTTTGGCGGCCAGAAATTCTATGAACGCAAAGAAATCAGGGATATTACAGCCTATCTTCGAGTGCTGGCAAATCCTTCCGATGATCTTTCTCTCCGGCGCATCATCAATGTACCACGACGCTCCATTGGTGACAGCACCGTACAGATGCTCGACGATCACGCACATGCGCAGAATATGCCTCTGTATTCTTCTCTTACGGATATGCCGGCTGAGCTTGCCTCACGCCCACGCAAATGTGTGACAGAGTTTGCCAATCTTCTGAATGAACTGCTGGTGCTCAAGGAAACGACCCCCTTGGATGAATTCATTGTCACGATGATCGACAAAGTCGGTCTGAAAGAACCCTATGAAAAAGACAAGTCGGATGACGGACAGGCTAGACTGGAGAATATCAATGAAATGATCGCGGCGGTCCGGGATTATGCCCAACAGCATGAAAATGCAACCCTGGAAGGCTATCTTGAGAGCGTTGCGCTTGTCATGGATATCGACAATATGGAAGAAGGCACTGATTATGTCATGCTCATGACACTGCACTCTTCCAAGGGACTTGAATTCCCCAATGTTTTCATTTCGGGCATGGAAGAAGGCGTATTCCCTTCATACCGTTCGCTCGACGATGAGGAGAAGATGGAAGAAGAGCGCCGGCTGTGTTATGTTGGCATTACAAGAGCCCGAAAGCGTCTGTTCCTCTGCAGGGCCGAAAGCCGCATGACGTATGCGCAGGCAAATTTCAATGCTCCATCAAGATTCCTCGAAGAAATACCGAAACGGTTGATCGAAGATGATCTTGCAGCGCAGAGGGCAAAAAACTTTGGCCGTGTCGTTCCTCAGCAGACAAGAACACCCATGAAAGCGCAGCCACGTGCTGTGAAGCGCCCAGGAGACCCGCTGGGAGTTTCTGTGAGTAATCCACTGAACATTCCTGGCGTTCAGAAGGGATTTATCAAGAGTTCTGCAAGGGATGTCGTGCCTGACAATACGTGTATGTACAACCCTGGTGACCATGTGCAGCATCGGAAGTTTGGTGTGGGAGAAGTCAGGGAAGTTATTGGAACAGGTGCAGAAGCTCGTATTCGAATTGAATTCACTGCATATGGCATGCGTGAATTCATACTAAGCCTGGCACCGATTGCCAAACTGGAGGAATAATACTGTGACAAGCTCTCTTGAGAAAATGCGTGCCCTTGTGGACAGACTCAATGAAACGGCTCAGGCCTATTATGCAGGCAATCCGATCATTGCTGACATGCAGTGGGATGCGATGTACCAGGAATTGCAGACGCTGGAAAAAGAAACAGGTACTGTTCTTGATGATTCTCCGACGCATCGTGTTGGTACAGACCGTCTGAAAAACTTTCCTGAGCATACACATATTTCACGTCTGTGGTCAATGGACAAGGTCCAGTCTCTCGAAGAGCTTGAAAAATGGATTGAACGCACGGAGAAGCTTGCAGGGCTTGAGGACCTTACATATTATGTCGAGTACAAGTTTGACGGACTGACACTGAATCTGACCTATAACGAAGGCAGACTCATCCAGGCGGCGACGCGGGGAAACGGAATCAAGGGAGAAGCTATTCTACCGCAAGCACGCACCATCCGCAGTGTACCTTTGACGATTCCTTATAAGGGACTGATGGAAATACAGGGCGAATGCATCATGCGGCTTTCTGTCCTGGAAGAATATAACAAAACAGCGAAAGAGCCACTGAAAAACGCACGCAATGCGGCAGCCGGTGCTCTTCGAAATCTGGACCCACAGATTACCGCCAGCCGCCACTTGGATGCTTTCTTCTACCAAGTAGGGACGATTGATAATCCACCTTATGATTCACAACCTGGGATGCTTCAGTTTATTCGTGACAACGGTTTCCAAGTGAGTCCTTATCTGGGCACCCCGCATAACAAGCAGGAAATTGTCAACTGTATACGGGAGATTGAAGAAGCACGCCCAACATTGGATTGGCTTATCGATGGTGTTGTTATCAAGGTGGGTGACTTCAGCCTGCGTAATGAGATGGGCTATACGGACAAGTTCCCACGATGGGCTGTGGCCTACAAGTTTGAAGCAGAAGAGGCAGTGACAGTTCTCCGCAGTGTGACTTGGGAACTGGGACGCACAGGAAAACTGACGCCGCTTGCCCACCTGGATCCTGTGAACTTTTACGGTGTAACCGTAAAGAAAGCAACCCTGAATAATTTTGGCGATATTCAGAGAAAGCAGGTTGCAATAGGATCAGAGGTCTGGATTCGCCGGTCAAATGATGTCATACCGGAAATCATGGGACGTGTAGGAAACCCAAGCCCGGAAGAAGAAGAGATTGTTCCGCCGCAGTACTGTCCTGCATGTGGTGAGAAACTTGTCTCAAGAGGGGCACACCTGTTCTGCATGAATCGAAAATCCTGCCGGCCGCAGGCTGTTGCTCGTTTGGCGCATTTTGCAAGCAGGGATGCCATGGATATCGAAGGCTTTTCAGAAAAAAATGCCGAGCTGTTCTATGATCAGTTGGGTGTTCGTGATCCGGCAGATCTTTATCATCTCAATCGTGATGCCCTGCTCCATCTGGATGGCTTCCAGGAAAAGAAAACAGACGGATTATTGCAGGAACTTGAAAAAAGCAAGCACTGCATGCTGGATGCGTTTCTGTTTGCAATCGGCATCCCGAATATTGGGCGAAAGACAGCAAGAGACCTGGCATCAACGTTTGCAACACTGGAAAAGCTTGAAAACGCTTCAATGGATGAACTGACTGCTATACCGGATGTTGGTGATATTGTTGCACAATCCGTTGTTGAATTCTTCTCGTTTGAGGAGAATTTGCAGATGATCGAACGGCTGCTTCAAGCGGGTGTTGAACCCCAAAGCATAGAAACTTCTGATGATGGTCCCTTCTCCGGAATGACGATTGTGGTAACCGGAACGCTTCCGACTCTCAAAAGAAACGAAGCAGAGGACCTGATTCGGAATTGTGGTGGAAAAGCTGCGGGATCTGTCAGCAAAAAGACAGCATTCGTCGTCGCCGGGGAAGCAGCAGGGAGCAAACTGACAAAGGCTGTGTCCCTTGGCATTGAAGTCATTGATGAGGATGAACTGCTCAGAAGAGCAGGGAGGTAACGGAAATGGGACGTACTGTCCTTACCATTGATCTTGACGCTTTGAAGTCGAACTACAGGACGGTATGTTCACTGACCAGTGCCAAGGTCTGCTGTGTTCTGAAGAGCAATGCATATGGGCATGGAAGTGTTGCTGTTGCCAAAGCTCTCACTCAGGAAGGCTGTGCCAGCTTTGCTGTCAGTTCTGCAAGGGAGGCACTTGAGCTGATTCAGCATGGTATCTCGGGCGAGATCTTGATTATGGGACCGTGTGAACAACAGTATCATAACAACCTTTTGAAACAGAATGTGTTATTGACCGTTACCTGCATTCAGGACCTTCTTGAACTGGAAGCTTCATGCGTAGAAGTGGCAGCAAGCTGCCGGGTCCATCTCAAAATTGATACGGGATTTCATCGGCTTGGTTTTGAGCCCACCGTGCATGCAGCTGAGCAGATTGCAAAAACTCTGGAATTATGTCCTCATGTACATGCCTTAGGAATATACTCGCACCTTGGACTGATTGAAAGGGAACTTGACGAGGCTCAGTGCAGAAGACTGCTTGCAATGAGAGACTATCTTCGTGCATTCTCCGTCACAGGCCTTGAGATGCATTTGTGCGATTCGATCTCTCTTGTGCGTTATCCTCAGTGGCACTTTGACCGTGTACGGGTCGGTGCATTCCTGTATGGTGTTCGTCCAAGCAGAACCGACCACATGGAATTCTCATGCCTTGAGACCATAACGTTTGAGACAACGATCTCGCAGGTGCGGCATGTGCGGAAAGGTGAAGCCATTGGATATGGAGAAGAACGAATTAACCATGATGCCGTGATTGCTACACTTTGTGCTGGCTATGGTGATGGCTATCCACGCAGATTATCCAATGGAATCGGGGAAGTTCTGATTGCCGGAAAGCGTGCCAAGGTTATTGGTCTCGTCTGTATGGATCAGATGATGGTGGATGTGACAGATATTCCTGAAGCTGAACGTGGGATGAATGCTGTGCTTCTTGGAGGCGGAATCTCGTATCAGGAGTATGCTGACTGGGTACAGACCAATCGCAATGAATGTCTGGCTATGTTGTCCAGGCGACCGGTGCGCTATTATACAGAAAAAGGAACAATTATAGCAATCAGGGATGACTTACTCCAGGAAGGCGTATAAACATGAAGATCATTAATGCATCTGATATTGCATCCCTAGTGCCTTCGGTCATCGATTTTCGGAGAGAACTGCATCGCTGGCCTGAGGTCAGTGGTGAGGAAAAGTGCACAAAGCAGAGGATTATCAGGGAACTCAGAAAGCTGGACTGTGAAATCCATGAATATGTGGATCATTATGGTGTTATGGCTGTGATGAAAAATGGACTTGGCAAATGTATCGCAGTCCGGGCAGATATTGATGCCCTTCCGATCATGGAATCTACAGGGTTGCCATTTTCCAGTGAGTCCCTTGGTGTGATGCACGCATGCGGCCATGATGTTCATATGGCAATTGCTATGGGGAGTGCCAGATATCTGGATGCGCACAGAGATGCATGGCAAGGGGAAGTCCGATTCCTTTTTGAACCTCAGGAGGAGACTGTAGGCGGAGCGAAATTCATGACGGAAGCCGGATGCATGAAAGGGGTTGACTGCATCCTTGGACAACATGTCAATCCAAATTTTCCTGCAGGTACCTATTATTGCAAACCAGGATTTGTGTCCGGTGCCAGTGATGAGGTTGAAATAACAGTCAAAGGCGTCAGCTGTCACGGTGCATATCCTGAGCGTGGTGTGGATGCTGTCCTGATAGCTTCTCATATTGTGATTGCACTCCAATCGCTTGTCAGCCGTTCACTTTCTCCTTTTGATTCGGCAGTATTGACGCTTGGAATGATCCACGGTGGAAAAGCCAAAAACATCGTATCAGACAATGTGGAACTTGGTGGTACTTTGCGGACGCTGCGTAAAGAAACGCGGAAGTCCATGCAGGACGGTATCCGAACGATCAGTACTTCTACAGCCAATGCCTTTGGTGGAGAAGCTGTGGTCCGTATACGTCCAGGGTATGGTGCGGTCTGCAATTCAGACACCTATTATCCGGTGATTGAAGCGGTCGCGCGTGAAGTATTTGGTGATGCACATATGATTCAGCGCCAGAATCCAAGCCTTGGTGTTGAAAGTATGTATTATTTTATGGAGAATAACGATGGCGTGTATTATGACATTGGAAGCGGTGTGAGTACGGCACTGCATACACCAACGCTTGTCATTGACGAAAAATGTATAACCAGCGGAATGTGCATGCAGATCAGTTCTGTGCTTACACTTCTTGGAGGCTAAACATGATCTACCCTAAGTCCTTGCACCCTGGAGATAAGGTACGCATGATCGGTATCTCAGGCTGCCTGCATACAGAATGCATTCAGGCAGAAGCAGAAGCATGCCGCAAACGGTTGGAAGCACTTGGGTTCGAAGTGGAAATGGACCCAACATGCGTTCAGCAGCTCGGATATTTGTCAGGTGACGATTATGAAAGAGCAGAAGCCATGAACCGTGCTTTCATGGATGAATCGGTTGATGGGGTCTGGTGTATGAAAGGTGGATGGGGTGTTAATCGGATGCTCCCGTATGTCGACTTTGAAACAATTCGACAGCATCCCAAAGCTTTTATTGGATATTCCGATATTACCTCGATGCATCTGGCAATTCAGAAACAGGCAGGTTTTGTGACATTTCATGGCCCAATGGGCACCTCCAGCTGTTGGTCTGATGCGGTGAAGAATTCACTTCTCCATGCACTTGCAGGAAAACCGGATGCCATCTTCCAGGAGCAAAAATTGGAGTGTGTTTGTTCAGGTTCTGCTGAAGGAGAGATTGTTGGGGGAAATCTGAGCCTGCTTGTTGCATCTCTTGGTACGCCCTATGCTCCGGATACACGTGGGAAAATTCTGTTTATTGAAGAAATAGGAGAAAAGGTGTACTGTATCGATAGGTATCTCTGCCATTTGTTTCTTGCAGGAAAACTGAGCGGGCTTGCTGGAATCATTTTTGGGGGATTTACCAATTGCAGCAATGAGTTTCCGGGTGTCGGTTTCGAACTTCATGAGATTCTCTCATTCTGGGCTGAAAAAGCCGCATGTCCATGTGCTAAGGGATTGTTATGCGGTCATATCGATGATAATCATACGCTCCCACTCGGAATGCGATATCGATTGGATGCTGATCTTGGCATCCTGAGTTTATCGGAAAGGAAATGATCCATTGCTAACAAGGTTTCAGAGCATTGTGCAGATGCTCAGGACAGACCCTATCGGGGCAGTCATTTATCTGGTGTTGTTTTCGGCTGCGATTCTTTTATCTCTGATTCTGCATGAATGTGGACATGGATATATTGCACTGAAGTGCGGTGATCCTACCGCGAAATATATGGGCCGTCTTACCATGGACCCGAGAAAGCACCTGGACCCGATGGGGACGGTTTTTATGGTGCTGCTTGGTTTTGGATGGGCTAAGCCTGTCCCTGTCAATCCAAAAAACTATAAGAATCCAAAGAGAGATGACATACTGGTTTCGATTGCCGGAATTTGTGTCAATCTGCTGCTTTTCTTCCTGTCTATGCTCTTTTATGTCATCTTTATCAGGAAGGCATCGCGATCATCCCAATTCATTTACTGGATTCGTGAATTCCTGCTTTTGATGAGCTCCATCAATGTTTCGCTTGCAGTTTTTAATCTGCTTCCAATTCCTCCGCTCGATGGATATCATGTATTTAATGACATTATTCTCAAGGGCAGACTACAGCTTGACTATCAGACTTTCAGAATTGCTCAGATCGTACTTCTGTTTCTCTGCTTTTCTGGTGCACTCTCCGGGGTTCTTTCCACTGCCAGCAATTGGCTCCTGAATACAGTCTACAGATTCTTTTTGAGCGTGATTCACTGAGGACTTCTATGAACTTTCAGATCAAGAATTTTGATGGTCCTCTGGACCTGTTACTGACTTTGATCCACAATGCACAGATTGAGATTAAAGACATTTTCGTCAGTTCCATCACGGACCAGTACATTGCTTATATACACAGTGAAGCTTTCCTTGACATGGAGGATGCTACAGAGTTTCTGGTGATGGCTGCGACTCTGCTGGAAATCAAGAGCCGTTCCATGCTTCCCAAACCCCCGAAACTTGAAGAGGGGGAGGAAGACCCGGAAGATGCCTTGATAAGGAGATTGGAAGAGTATAAAGCATTCCGTGAAACTGCTGGCGCCATGAAGGAATTTGAAAATGCGGCAGGCCACATTTTTTCGAAGTTGCCGGATGAGTTTCCGCTTCCGCCACAGGAAACGGAACTTGTTGGACTGGATATGGAGAGTCTGGTGTCCGCACTGGCTGCCGTTCTTTCCAGAAAACCTGCACAGGATACCAAACCCGAAGTCAATCATTATAAACTGCGAGACATTCATCGTGATGAACACAATGTGCAGGAATGCATGTTGGATATTTTGACTACGGTTAAAAAAGCCAAGCGGATGCGATTTGAAGAAATCTTCAGTGATGCTCCAACCAAGGAAGAGGTTGTAACATATTTTATGGCTCTGCTGGAATTGCTCCGACTGGGTGAGATGCATGTTGAGCAGAAAGAAATCAGTGGGTCAATCTATTTGATATCGGGAAGAAAACCGGAGGAGGAGATTCCTGTTGGAACGGACGAAAATGAACGTCTCCCCAAGCGAAGGAGAAGCAGAGGATGAAGCCCTTCTGGAAGGCAACCTGAAGGGGAGAATTGAGGCTGTTCTCTTTGTTGTGGGTGAACCTGTTCTGATGTCAGATCTCAGTAAAGCTTTGTCAGTGGATCCCCGAAAATTGAGCAAGGTCCTTAAAGAATTAAAAGATGAATATGATTTTCAGCAACGTGGATTTTCGCTTCGTCTATATGGCGACCATGTTCAGCTGACGACCCGGGAGCTGTATGCGGAAGATGTGATCCACCTCTTGCAGCCTGTTCAGAAACAAACTCTTTCTCAGGCCATGATGGAGACGCTCGCTGTTGTCGCTTATAAGCAGCCTGTTACCAAAGCTGATGTTGAACAGGTTCGTGGTGTAAAGTGTGATTATTCAGTTGCGACTTTGGTGAATAAAGGTCTCATCTGCGAAGTAGGCAGAAAGGAAACACTCGGACGGCCAATCCTTTATGGGACAACCGACATGTTCCTGCAGCATTTTGGTATTTCGTCACTGGATGAACTTCCGCCTATGCCTGCTCAGCAAGAGGTTGCACAGGATGATTCTCAGGAGCTTCCGGGATTCAGTGAAAAATAGAGCAGAAGGGTTGTTCGAGCTTTCTTTCCTGACACTGGTTGAGCCCAAGAAGAAAAATGCAGATAAACCTATCGCAAATGCTCGACTATGATATGATTGGGCATTTATCGCTTTGCGATACATTGACAGAAATGATCTGTGAAAAGAAATGAATAGGAGATCGGTATGCGGTTGGGTATTCTTTCAGACACACATAATCTGCTGCGTGATGAGGTTCTTCGTGCATTGGAAGGATGCGACTGCATTCTGCATGGCGGGGATATCTGTCGGCCGGATATTGTTCATGCACTTGAGAAAATAGCACCAGTCTATGCAGTACGCGGGAATGCAGATAAGGAAGGAATGGAATTCCTTCCTCAATATCGTAATGAGGAAATTATGGGACTCCATGTTTATATGACCCATAAGAAAAAGGATTTGCCTCAGGACCTGACGTGTTTTGACCTCGTTGTGTTTGGGCATTCACACCAATATCTGGAGAACCGCATGGGAAGTACTGTTTTGCTTAATCCTGGCAGCTGCGGGCCAAGGCGTTTCTATCAGCCGATTACAATGGCTTTGATTGATATCCACGAAGAGAAGATTCAGACAACACGCATAGAGATAGCTCATCAGGAGCAGAAACGTCCTTCGGGAGATATGCGCTCAACCATTGAAATTGTTCTGCGGGAATATCAGAGAGGCAACGGACATCAGACAATAGCAGAGAAATACGGTCTGGAACCTGAAACTGCGGAACAAATCATACGGCTGTATGTTACCCATCCGGGCGTCACAGTGGATGGCATCATGACAAAGATGGGATTGTAAAAGGAGCACATCTTCCACGTATTTTGCCGGCAATGGGATGCCGTGCAGATTTGTACCGGATGACTGAAAGGACAACGCTTGAAGGGGTAAGCAAAATGACAAATACGGTAACTTGGAATGGGTTTCAGCATGGTATTAACCTTGGCGGCTGGTTTTCGCAATGTGATTATTCGGCAGAGCGGTTCGATACATTTATCGTAAAAACGGATATCTGCAGGATCGCGGAATGGGGACTTGATCACATACGTCTTCCGATTGATTACAACCTGGTTCAGAACGAAGACGGAACATTCCGTGAGTCCGGATTTCAGTATATTGAGAAAGTGATCAGATGGTGTAAAGAATATCATCTTCGCATGGTCCTGGATCTTCATAAAACGAGGGGCTTTTCCTTTGATGAGGGTGAAGTACAGACAGGTTTCTTTCAGAACAGAGATTTGCAGGAATGCTTTTACCTGCTTTGGGAAGAACTTGCAAAGCGCTTTGCTGTTTATCGGGATATGCTTGCCTTTGAACTGCTCAATGAAGTAACTGAAAGGG
>ONVN01000192.1 GCA_900321295.1 uncultured Eubacteriales bacterium | reverse complement strand
GATAACGAATTTGCTGACACCTCTTTCTGCCAGCTGCATGGCACATTGATCGTTACGCAGAATCTGTCCTCGGCCTTGGCTGAGATATGTGCCCCAGATCATATCAGGCAATGGATGGAGAGGATCCAGCTCATGAACGTATAGGTCATGATCACAGAACATACCAAAAAAGGCATGATGCTGAAGTAAAATGCGAAGGATATCTGCCGACTGGGAAGCATCCAGATGATGGGTGCAGATCAGGTCTCCGAAAGGGTGGAGCGTCATGCAGCTTCCATTCAGAGCAATGATGGACATATCCAGTCCGGCATTGGTTGCAAAAACGGCTGCATCATCAGCAAGACGGCCGGAGGCAAGAACGAGATGAATTCCAAGAGAAGAAGCCTTCTGAAGAACGGATATCGTTCTTTCCGTAATGTGTACGGGCGGTGGTGTGAGCAGCGTACCGTCCATATCGAGTGCAATTAACTGAATCATGATTTCCTCGTTTTCAGAATGGACTGGGAATGGAAAAAATGATGTTGTCCAGTTGTGGCAGGCGGCCTTGTGTATCCAGGCAGATACTGCTGGCACACAGCATGAGCTTTCCCTGAGCGTGGTGGAGACGGTTGAATGAACGGTCTCCATAAAGGTCATCACCGAGAAGGGGATGTCCAAGAGCAGCCATGTGGGCCCGGATCTGATGCGTTCTTCCGGTAATCAGGTGAACTTCCAGACGAGAAAGCTGCCCCTCGCAGGAGAGTGTCCGGTATTCTGTTAGAATGACTTTTGAACCGGGAACTTCATGATCGTAAACAACGACGTGGGCTTCACTGGCGTTTTTTACAAGGTAGGCCTTACAGACGGCTTCTGGCGGCTTCATTGTGCCCCTGACAAGACAGGTATAACGTTTTTCCAGCGTGCGTTTTCGGAATACATCTTCCAATACGAACTGAGAAAAACCGTTCTTGGCAAAAAGCAGGAGGCCGCAGGTCTGATTGTCCAGACGATGACAGGGAACAGGGGCAAAAGTCCCGCCTACATGTTCAGCGGCGAGTTCTGTCATATTTGTTCCGCCGCCGCTGTCTTTTTCTACCGAAATACCGGCTCTTTTGTTGACAAGGAGGATGTCATTGTCTTCATAGACAATCTGCAGGGGAGATTGCATGCTCTCCATGTAATAGACCGTGACCGTCTGGCCTGCGTGGACCCGAACATCCGGGTGGATGCGTGCCCCGTCAAGCTTGACGTCACGGTGTGAGAAGATCAAACGGAGATCTGCATCCTGCAGCTGAGGCATATGGCGGCGAATTACGGCATCAGCCCGCATACCATCCATTGCATCAACAATGACAAAGGACTTGGATGCCATTAACTGACCACCTCACTCTGAAAAACTGGCCAAACTGGCACATGATTCTTGAGCATATGCAGGCAGGATATCATTTCATGACTGGGATGAACTAGAAGACTGGCCTTGAGCGTGTCAAGAAGTCCATCAAAAGGTGCGTTCTGTCTGGCGAGCAATGCAAGATCGCCGACGAGCTCATCAGGCTGAATATCACTGCGGACAGCGTGACAGATGAGGCCGGAAAGAATCTGAAACACTTCCTCACATGTATTCCAGTCATCCAGACTTTTCTCCAGGTCAGCGTCGTAAATATCCCGTGGATAAGTCTCCAGCGAGGAGAGGAATGGTGCGGAATCAAAGATGCTGGAATGAATCAGAACGGTCTGACCGTGCATCACCGTATAGTCACAAGAAATCTTCAGAAGGCGCTCAGCGAGATCTAGATTGTTTGCGTATTCCTGCCCGATGATTTTCGCAAATGCATCCAGAGCAATATCCATCGGCAGATATCCCTGGGCGAGCAGGATTAATTCCGTTTTTTTCAGGAATTCAGAATAACGATAAGAATGCTGAAGAAAATCCGGAGAATCCGTGTGCTCATACAGTGCAAATAAGACGGGATCAGGCATCGTCAGCAAGATGGTGCCATTGTTCTGCAGAATGGGATAAGCCCACATTCTTCGAATAAAGGAAACACAGGGACTGAGCTCGGCACGATTGAAAAGGAGAATCCTCCCTTTCTGGACAATCAGCCTGTGCAGAAGTCCGTATTCGGCAGAAGTCAGCAGATGAAGCTCTGCGGGAAGCCGTTCCAAAATGCCGTTTTCCCAATCGGAAACATGTTCCATCATAGGATGCTGGGGGTATTCCATGGCATCATAGGAAAGAGGCCACAATTTGCTGATTTCCTGATCTCTGCAGCCGCCGAACAAATGCAGCGGCTGCAGAGATCGTAACCAGTTTTCAGCTTGCTCCAATTCTGCACTCTGCATGTAACTCATGGTTCGTTCATACCAGGGAAGAGAAGAAGAAGGAAATATTCTGAGCATGATTCTCCTCGAGAATAGGTTGTAGTGCAGATGATCAGAGTTTTACAATCCAGTTGTTTTCATCGGGAAGACGTCCATACTGGATGCCTGTCAGGGTATCATAAAGCTTCTGAGCCACCGGCCCGATTTTTCCATCCTGGAAAACCAGGGTATCGTCTTCCATACGAAGCTCGCCCACGGGAGAAATAACAGCTGCAGTACCGGTTCCGAAAGCTTCTGTCAGTATGCCTGCATGACCATCTGCGAATACGTCGGCTATAGCAATCCGGGTTTCTTCTGTTTCAAAACCCAGCTGACGTGCCAGCGTGAGAATAGAATCGCGGGTAATGCCCGGCAGAATTGAACCATTGAGCATGGGCGTTACGATTTTATTGCCATAGGCAAACATCATATTCATCGAGCCGACTTCTTCAACATACTTTTGTTCAACACCATCAAGCCAGAGAACCTGGGAATAGCCTTTTTTCTCTGCAATTTCACCGGCAAGAATGGATGCGGCATAATTGCCGGCACATTTGGTGAAGCCTGTTCCTCCGCGTACTGCACGTACATACTGGTCTTCAACATAAATACTGACAGGCTGCAGTCCATTTTTATAATAGGAACCGACAGGGGAGAGAATAATGAAGAAGCGGTATGTTTTTGATGCATGAACGCCAAGCTGTACGTCTGTGGAGATCATGGTGGGACGGATGTAAAGGCTGGTACCTTCCTGATGCGGTACCCAGTCAGCTTCAATACGGATCAGCTGTTTGAGGCCTTCAAGTGCTGTTTCTTCATCAAGTGCTGGCATGCCCATACGCTGCGCAGAACGAGTCATGCGGGCAAAGTTCGCGCTCGGGCGGAATAACTGCAGAGAACCATCTGCGGTGCGGTAGCATTTGCTTCCTTCAAAAATGGCCTGCCCATAGTGAATGACAACGCTTGCCGGATCCATGGAAAAACTCTGATAAGGTACGATACGAGCATCATGCCAACCATTTTCCGGATCATAGTCCATAATGAACATGTGGTCGGTAAAGATTCGGCCGAAACCAAGCTTGCTTTCGTCCTGCGGCTTTTCCTTCAGGTGCTCAGAAAGAGAGACAGAAATGGGTTGCATGACATATTCCTCCATTAATTGTTTTTATTTCTGACGGGCAGGGCCCGGAGATGGCAATAAGGATAACAAAGGATCAGATTTCATCCAGAATGGTCTCAAAAGAAACCGGAAAGAGAAGAACACCCTCTTCTTCAGGAGCCAAAATGCCAGGCTGAACAAAGAAAACAGGGTTTCCAGCTTCATCAAGGTAAAAGTCTTCTTCCGGGTAGAACATGTCTTCGAACAAATCATAGGAGTTATCCGAATAATAGTTTCTACCTTCACGGTTTTCTTCAATTTGCTCCCACAGAAGATCGCGGACGCATTTGTCGACTTTTGCCGTCTGCCGGTCCTGAAGCCAGGTATCTGTTACATCAGCATCCAGAATGCCCAGCAGATAGGGAAGCGAGATTACGAGTCCTTCTTTGGGCCCACTTCGGGCAAAGACATAGCCTGCATATCCATCGTATACATAGCCGTCCAGAGTGGAATGTGATGTTACAAGAATGGAAAAAGCATTATCTGTATTGCAGGTAACGGTACCGGATATGACGGTAGATGATTGTTTTTCTGGATTCTCGATGGATTCCCCATGGATAGGAACCGTAAAAGCAGCGGCATCTTCCAGATAATCTTGGAAGAAGGCGTTGATTCCTTCGGCCATGGTGGAATGATCGGCAGCCGTAGGGAAGGAATATCGGTACAGATAGACGGCATCGGTTTCGCCTGAATTTTCAGGCCAAGTCAACGTGCCTGTCAGCGGCTCACCAAGGGTGACAGGCTCAGCAAGAGCCAAGCAGGGTATACAGATGATCAGGAGAAGGATAATCAACTGTTTCATCCGGCATTCTCCTTTTTCAAAGCCGAAAGGTCGGCTGCTGCAGAAATAGCAGCGACATTTCCCTCACCGACCGCTTTGGCAATCTGAAGAGGCTGTCCGGTGCAGTCACCACAGGCATAAACCCGTGGAATGCTGGTGGCCATTCTTCGGTCAACTCGTATTGCACTGCCATCCATTTCCAACCCTGGGAGGAGTGTTCCCGGAGCAACGGCCGGGCGGAAAACAAAGACGCCGGCATAAGTCGCATCGCCATCACTGGTTTTCAGGCAGATACCGGAATCCGTTTTCTCCAGAGCAAGGGGTCTGATGTCTTTGATGGTGATCCGGCTGTCGTTGGGAAGAGGATGCTTGGAAAGGGAATAATAGTCAACTGAGGAACACACACCTGCTAAAAACTCTGCGTCTTCGACTCCGCCTTCCCAAGCTGACAGAACAGCAACAGGCTTTTTCCTGTAGAACATACCGTCGCAGGTTCCGCACCAGCTTACACCATGCCCGAGCAGTTCACTTTCGCCTGGGAGGAGTTTGGGCATGGCTGCACCGAGTGCGAGAACGATAGCGTTGCTCTGCAGAATATCATTACCAACAAGTGTCATGAAACCGCTGCCGGCGGGCATGACCTGACGTGCGTTTCCTTCCATGACGAGGCAGCCCATACTGACGGCCTGGGAACGCATCTTTTCCATCAGTTCCTCTCCGGAGATGTTCGGAAGGCCCGGATAGTTTGTAATCAGATGCGCTTTGGACATGCCACTGCGATGAGAGCCTGCCGTAACAACGGTACAGCTCAGGGAGCGGTTGATAGCTGTCATGGCGCAGCTCCAGGCTGCAGGGCCGCCGCCAATAATAACAAGATCCAGATTGCTCATGGTTACAGGTCCTTTCAGTAAGGTTTATTTCAAGTACGTATATCTGGCGCAAAGCCAAGGCATGGAATTGTAGGTAGAGTATGCATCTGCAAAGATTCGGTAATATCCACCAAGCTCCCACGTGCGTGAGGAATAGTTTTCGACCATGACGGGTTGGCTTGTTTCGTTTTCACCGGTATAGAAAATCGCCATCTGCGGTTTTTCAGACACAAACTCTTTGAGATGCCCCTCAACAACATAGACCTGAGTGCGTGCCGCGCGTACAGTAATGTTGGACAGCAGCTC
>ONVN01000166.1 GCA_900321295.1 uncultured Eubacteriales bacterium | reverse complement strand
TTCCCTGCACATACCGTTCTCTGTCTGTAACCGTAAACGGCAGATGAAGGGATTTCTGAAGTGACTCAAGTTTGTCAAAGGCAGGAAGGTATTTCGCAATCAGTTCCTTCATGTGCAGATCTTCCGTTTCGCGGTACAGTCTGCGGAAAATCTCAATTGCTGTAAATGTCCCCTCGCCCACCTCAATACCGTGCAGATTGGGTACCTTACCCTCTTCCACATCCATGACTTCCCAGGTCTGTCCGATCATATGTTCTGTACCGGACGCAGGACGCGATGATCCGCAGAAAGCAATACATTCCCCGGAAAGAATAAGGCCTTCACTTGTAGCCCGGATCGCGGAAATATCCCTCTTTTCCAACCCTTTTGATGCTTCCACGCACTGGGCCGTTGCCTGCAGAACCATCTCTGCGATGTTCTCACAGTAATACTCACCATTTCGGTCGCGGCTGATTTCCCAGTCCAGAATGGCCACATATTTGCCAATCATGTCACCGACACCGCTGAGAAGGAGTGGATACGGTGCTTCGGCATTGACCTGAAGATCAATGATGATATGCCGGGCAATCGAACAGTTATATACGATTTTCTTCCTTCCGTTGAGCAGAGGTGCAACAACAGAGGCATATCCGTCCATTGAAGGTGCAGTCCCCACAACTCCATACGGTATCCCAAGACGATAACTGACCATCCGGCAGGTATCATTCAGAGAGCCTGAACCAACCGCAAGAATATAATCCGGGTTCAGTGACCATGCCTGAATATCATAGACATCACGGTCTCTCCCGGCTTCCATCAGTACTTTTCCGACATTCTCCGCATTCGGAAGCGCGGGAGCAGGCAGAATAAGCACATGGGACAGAATGCCTGCAGATTTCAGCAGTTCCTCAACCCGTCTTCCTGCCACTTCATAGGTATTTTCATCGGCAACCATAAAAATGCGATGATAGTTTTTCAGGATTTCTGCCGTCTTCTCAATTGCATGTTCTGAAACTTCGATTCGCTCTGTGGGAATGCAATGATGCTTTTGTACACAGGTACAGTCCATTTCAATCATAATCTTTTCCTCCTGCTTTTTATTCCGCCATGTGATGCACATAAGGCATTTCCGGCAAATCGTGGAAACGATAAAACTGTTCCGCATTTGTATGCAGAAACTGTCTCTTTTCTTCATCATTCAGCAGCGATGAGCGCTCAACGAATTCCCAGCTCATGCGGTAGGTGATGGCAGTCATCGTGCGGGGATAGTCAGAACCCCACATCAGTTTTTTCATACCGCAGATATCACTCGCCTCACGGATGGCATGTACAGCGGATGGATAGGGATAAAACTCGCTGTTGAACAGCCATGTAATCCCACCACTTTCGATATATACATTCGGAAGGCGGGCCAGGCGGATCTGCTCCTGCCATCCTGAACGGGTCACCATGCCGAAATGGCCGATTGCAATGCGCAGTTCCGGGTATGTTTGTGCCATTTCACGAAGGGATGCGCATTGTGTGTCACCATCTGCCATGTCAATGGCGATGAATTTATCTTCTGCTGCAGCTCTTGAAAAAACGCCTGCACAATGCGTAAGGTTCTGGTCAATCATCCTGCCCCCGCAGATTTTGACTCCATCAAAGCCATCCAGCTCATCGGGAAGCGCTTTTTCTTCATACAGTGCCGTCACGCGGAAACGGAGCGGGTCCTGCATCCTGATTTTCTGCAGATATTGATCCTGATTGCCATCTATATATTCCTGTGTGACAACAGCCCCGGCAACCTGGGCGAAGTCCATATTCGCCAGCAATCGTTCTGCACTGTTCACGCCGTCAGTCATATATGGAGGCAGCATCTGGCGCACTTCTGCCCCAAACTGGCTTCTCCCGCCACCCAGATCGTAAACCGGAAGGCCATTCACTGTCCCCTGTTGTTTTTCCCATAAATGTACATGAGCATCAATCATGCTGTGGCCTCTCCTTTATCTGTCTGTGTCGATGAAATCCCGATTCCAGATGACAGCCGTTTTCATCGGTGCGGACTTGCAGTAGATTTTGTGTTCATATGCACCAATGGGATCCGATGCAAACTCTTCCCGATCAATCAGCCCGACTATTTCGTGATATCTGCTCCGGGAAAGCATCTCGATTGCTTTTTCCATATGGTCCTGGCGGAAATTGATGGACCCGAAAATCAAATGGTTTTCAAAACCAAAGGGCATCGTGTCAAAAGAAATCTTCGGCCCCAGAGAAAACGAATTATAAATCCCGTTACACCCCAGCACTCGATGCCTGAAAGCGATTTCATGTTCCACGTTGGTACCGCTGACACCAAGAAAGCAGGTCGCTCTCCCGCCCAGTTCCGAACAGATCGCCTCTGCACAATCAGCAGGATCTTCAAAACGGTTTTGTACATATTCGGCTTTGGCAACATCCAGTGCAAAAGTTACCTTCGGGCTTTCTTCCGGACTGCGGCCAACAAACAGAATTCTTGCCTTGGGATGTGCCTGACGGATCACATCTCCTGCAAACATACCGGTCGTGCCGAGTCCGAAGATCACCGTACGATCGAAAATCTCATCTGCGGCATACCCGCGGGCCGTCTCCAGATCGCAATCTCTGCGCCGGGCTGTCTGCCGGAACCAGTGAGCGCTTCCCAGGTCTTCCATACGCTCCAGCTGAAAAAGCATGCAGGCATAAGGGTCAGGGAAGACCATTTTCTTCGCGAAAGACAACGCAAGCCTTCCTTCCTTTACATACCCTGATGGGATGGGAAGCAGCATATCAGGATTCACATACATCGTATCACAGAAGAGCCCGTCAGCCTGATCACAGCCATACTCAAAATAGCTTTCATCTTCTGTGTATCGGGTCGGGTCCACGCTGTCTCCTCCGCGGATCAGTACGATCGCGAAACGTTTCTGCTCCGGCACCCAGACAACGCCTTCATGGCCGTTGATCAGGCGATCCGTGCCTGCCGGAAATTTCGGTGTCAGCTGCCCTCTGCGTCCCATTTTCATCAGTTCGTAATCTGTCCCGCAAAAGCCCACCATAACCGGTTTTACTTCGATGCCTTCCTTGAGTGGTTCCCCTCGGAGTCGCTGGCGAGGAGGATTGATGAGTTCCACCCTGCCATATACCAATGGTCGTTCCGAATCATTCTGAAAGTAGGTGCCATATGCTTGCATATAGGTTCCTCCATCCAATGTCTTCTATGATCTTTTATGTACAAACAGGAGATAGATTCACTTGATTAAGTGTACCATGAAGACACCTGTATTTGAAGAACCAAGAACAGCACTTTCCCACTTTTTTTCAGAAATACAGAACAGCTGCTTTACGGTCCAAAAACATCTCTATTCTTTGTAACAATGAACCATTGCCCCGCATGTCCTTGTTCCATTCAGTCTGCATAAGCCCGTTGATGAGCATCTCTTTGCGTTGGAAATACCCGCTTTTCAAAGGCACAAAGAAGCAGGAACAGACAAAAAGAATCAATCCATATGGTAGCGTCCACACACCAATAGGATTGATTCTTTTCCATTGTGAGGCCATGCTCTTTCCAGAAAACAGACCGCTGCGCATGGGAGATTCCTGCCGATTCCATGTGTTAACCTGCATCCCCTGAAATCATTCTGCAGAGGTACTTTGCTGAACCGGCAGTAAAATCCGCAGTTCAAACCATCCATTCTCCGTATCAATCGTTGTTGATCCGCCGTATTTTTCCACAATTTTACGAATGCTCTTCATTCCATAGCCATGGTATTTCCGATCTGATTTGGTCGTAGCCAGGGTTCCGTTCTGAAAAACAAGTTCGCCAATATAGCAGTTTTCCACTCGAATCCGCACAAACATTTTTTGTGTGGCTACAGATACATGAATCAGACGTTTGCTGGGATCGCCAATTTTCATCACGCTTTCAATGGCGTTATCCAGCGCGTTCCCAATGAGTGCCGAGAGGTCCAACGGGTCCATAAAATCCAGGGCATGTCCGTCTGCAACACACGTCAGACTGATTTGTGATGCCTGGCACTGAAGGGACTTTGCAGTAAGCATTGTGTCCAGCACTTTGTTTCCTGTTTTATTCTGCGCTTCATAGGCTTTTATTTCGTTTTCAACCTGATCCAGTATCGCTTTGCCGCTGTCAGCATCAATTCCGGCCCGCAACAGAGCAATCTGATGCTTTAAATCATGATATTTCTGGTTTACCAGTGCTACGCTTTCCTCAGCCATACGATAGTTTTCACCCTGCATATGCACCAGACGCTTTAAGAGTTCCCGTTCCATATTCACCAGCAGTTCCCTGAGCATCATGTGATAGGCAAACAGTAAGCCAATTCCTCCCAGATCGGTTACAGTCCGGATAATGAAAATTTCGGAAGGAAAGCGGCTGGAAAACGGAGAGTCCTGGCTGATATAGCTCATATTACTCATCGCGTAGATCACCAGGCCGATGCCCATCGCTGTGAGCATTTCCTTCCAGCCAATGTCCAGCTGATCATTATCGGAATTATAGTGTCTTACAAGAAAATAAAGGCTGACAATACTCACGATGTATACGCCTGCCATCAGCGCCACCTGACCCAAAGGAGCAGGTTCCAGATAAAAAGCAAGCTGCCAGGCGAGAGAAGCCATAAATTCTCCCAGGATAAAGGCATGAACCGAAAAGTAAACCGCTTTGCATATGCCCATCTCACAGATCGAAAGCATGAGCAGACACACAACCAGAAAGATCAGGATCATGCAGGGCACAAAATAGACTGTCTCCACCCCATCTGTAGCCACCATGAATAAGGTGAGCAGGGAAAGAAACAGAAGTGACACCCCTGTCAGTTTCACGCCCTGCAGGCGGCGCTGGTTCATGCCTGCCATCAACATGCATCCAAGCCAGTATGCCACTGCATACCAATAACCCGGGGTGGTCATTTGCTCACCTCGTTTATGTAATTATTCAGGGCATCCAGAAAGGGTTTTTTCCGGGCCCTGCTGACCTGTACAGATGCGCCGGCCACAATCGCATCTGTCCCTGCCATACCATCACCGCCGTTGATGCCATCTACATATTCCAGATTGACCAGGCTGCACTTGCTGCATCGAAAAAATCCCGCATCGCTCAGGTTGCTTTCAACATCTGCCAAAGTGCCTTTGCTTTGTACATCGCCCTGCAGTGTATGATAGATCAGGTCATGATTCTGCACTTCCACCCAGGTAATCTGGGAAGCTCGAAGCTTCTTCATGCCTGAGCGCACCTGCACCATCAGGTACTTTTCTGTGCGCTTGTGCATGCGGGTAATGGCACGCTGAATGCGCTGAGAAAAAGAAAAGTAGCTCACTGGCTTAAGTACATAATCCAGTGCGTCGACTGTGTATCCTTTCATAACGAACTGTGGCATATTGGTGATAAAAATGATCACCACTTCCTCGTCCACTTTGCGGATCTGTTCAGCAGCTCGCATGCCGTCCATCACCGGCATTTCAATGTCCATCAGGATAATATCATATCGCGCAGCATAATTTTCCGCGATTTCATCCCCGTCAGAGAATACGGATACCTGAAAATTTTCACCGGTTTCCCGTTCGTACTGAGCCAGATAGTCCATCAGTTGGCGCTGATACGCTTCATCATCTTCCACCAGCGCTATACGAACCATATTTTTCCCTCCTGAATCGTTTTCTGTGAAAAAAGCATAGCATCTTCATTCTGAAATAACAAGCCTGTACGGTGTTCTTTTCCCGGTTACATTCCCATCTGATCAGCCAGTCCGGACTGTATCTTGCGCATGTGTATTTTTACCCCTTCGTCAGAAAGATGATTGTCAATCAGATAGCACTGCCATCCGTAATACAGACTGTCTTCTATCGACAGAAGAAAGGGAACATGCAGCCACTCCCGAAGATACCTGTCCAGTGCAAGTCTGGCTTCGGGAATGCTTTCTTCTGTCAGAGCTGAATGATTTCGAGGGGCATAGGCAAAGAAGACCTTGACGCCAAGATCCTTAAACTCCTGATAAATCCGATCTAAAGAGTTTATGGTTTCAGGCAAAAAAGATGCCTCTGTATAATCCGCCCGGTAAGACTGCAGCAGCACGTCTGCATTCCCGTTTGGTCTGGGCAGTATGTAATCTCCATAACAGTTATAAGTAGGCTTGGAAGCTGCATTGCCATCGTCATCAAACCACCTGGGAGATTCTTCATAACGATGCGCAGTCATCATGCGGCGGGCATGAAGGAAATCGGACAAGCTTGAAAACACTTCGCTGTACTCCTGCAGGTCCAGCATGGACACACAGGCCCAGTCTGCTTCTGCCATATTCCAGAAACGCTCATCCATGGCATTGGATACGCAGAACTGAGTTTTCACTGTGTCAAACTCCGGCGCAGAAATCAGGATGTCGCCCGGCATCATGAAGTACTCCATGATGCGGTATTGTGGGAGCATATTTGTGTAGGCATAAACCCCCATATTCACAGGGATAAATTCCGGAAACGCTTCCGCCAGTCTTTCACTGTCATAGGCATATCGGGTTGCACTGCCACCCGCAAGAACAATCTTCGGAGTTTTCCTGTGCAGTCGCAGCCAATCCAGTTTGTCCGCAAACGCACCGAAATAACTGATGGAATACCTTGGTGCAGTCGCTGCGCCAATATGGAGTGTCCTCAGATTCCTGCAATCTGAAAAAGAGGTTTCATACACATAATACAAACTGTCATACAGCCATATTTCACGAACCGAACTTCCAGCAAAGGCGTTCTGTTCAATTGAAAACAAGGTGGGAGGAAAAATGGCAGTCTCGATCTCCGCCTGTTCAAACGCACCTTTGACAAGATGGGTAACCGGCATTCCTCCAAGCTTCTCCGGCAAGGCAAGAATATTCCCGGAACCAATCCACCCGGTTACCCAGGCTTCACCATCCTTCTCTTCCCAGATCAGCTCTTTTTCCAGCGTCTGCGGAATCCATCGCATATACAGCGTTTTCCCATTTTCGCTGTCCGTCCGGCTTCCAAAAGGAATATCTTCCCCGGATCCATCCGGAACGGTGTTCCAGCAAAGCGGAACAAAGCCTTCCCTTTGAAACAGATTCTGGCCAAGCGGCGTATTCGTTCTCAGGTGAGTCGCAGAAATCGGAAAAGATATGCGTGTTTCCGTACCATGCACTGGAACCCCTCCATTTCCGTCCACATACATGGTCCCTGCTTCAATTGAAATTGTTTCCTGTAACTTCACAGGCCCGGGTACTGCTCCTGCATCCGGGCGGATACGCGCAGCATAAAGGCTCCAGAAATAATTGGTTTGATAGAGGCTGTAAGCAGCTGCAGGCACAATAACCTCGGCATCCGTTCCCTCCAGCAATCCATCCCCTACAGTGCAGCGGGACGGACTGGCCTGCTGCAGGACCACGTTTTTCAACGATATGCATCCGGAAAAAGACCCGTTTTCCACATGTCTGATCGAAGATGGAAGGATTATTTCTTCCACGGTTCGGTTTCCTGCAAACAGGGCCGGAGAGAATGCAGTCACCATCATACCCTGTATTTCACCAGGTACGCTTAACCGATTCATCGTTTTTCCCTTTTCGGTTAAACCTGTAAGAAACGCTTCCCCATTTCTTTCTTCAGCGACAAAACATGCTGCATCCCGGTTGTCGGACAAGCTGCTCCCGGTATGCATGGAAGGCGGTGGACTCGGCAGTACGATTGACAGCGTCTGGACCAGATTCAGTTTCTCTTTCAGTTCTTTGGCAAGACGGGCAGTAAAAAGAACCGCTCCTGCAGCATTCAGATGAAAATTCGTATCATAAAACCAGGCGCTGTCAATAATACTCCCCTCGACATCACCCAGAAGGGGGAAATCCAGCTGTGACACAAGATATTCTTCATAGTCGGAGGCACTTTTTCTTTCCTTCTCTGGGATCGCTGCAGCATTCATAGGGCAAAAATGATAATAAACCATAGCACCTTTGCGCCTGCATGTATCCGAGAATTCATTCATTTCCTGAAGGAAAGAATCGGAAGGCAATTCGTGCGAAAAATGGATCTGCATATCCGGATCATAACCTCCGGGCATAGCATTTCCCTCACGCCCATCAGAAATCAAATCACCCCAGGCGTTAAAATGATCCAGAGCATATACGCCGTCCCCTTTTGGCGCACTCCCCGACAACCAGAAGGCAAATTTCTCTGCTGCAAAGCTCAGCGATTCACCGACCATTGCTTTTTGCTTTTCCCGATTCAAGCGAAACAGCAGTCCGGGCATCCCGTCTGCTGCCTGCCACATGGCTCTGGGGCCGAAGAATCCCGAAAGCGTCTGTGCATTCTGTTCAGGGGAAAGAATCACTATATCCCCGGCCTGGATCTCCGGCAACGCCAGATCCATCATCGGCGCAGTTCCCAAACCGCCGTATAATCCAAAATTCACCACAGAGAAGTCCGGGATTTCCTGCTCAAGCAAATCACTTCTCAGGCTGAACGCTGCTCCTGAGCCTCCAATCAGCACAATCCTCGGTTTGTCTCCACGTCGGTGAAGCATGGTGATTTTCCCCTTCAGTCCCTCCAGATAGGTGTTTGTATACTGGGAGGGCAGGATGAAGAGGATAACGTCAAAAAGCATGACCAGCAGGAGCAGGGGCAAGAAGACCAAAATCCGTTTCATTGCTTCTCCCCCTTAAAACTGAAAATAGATAAATGCGTTTGCTCCACCGCTTTGCAGATTGCTGATCCAGCACAATGCAATCGCAAGGATCAGCAACGCACTGACCGTTCTATCCATATGCATCCATTCCGTTTTCTCCTGAAAGCACCAGCGGCCCACAAGAAATGCCGTTACCAGAACCGCTGCCAGATGAAAAAGCACAGAAGGACTCATCTTCATTTCACGCCAGACTTCCAATACATTCCAGGGAGAAAACAGCGATTTGTAAAGACTCAGGGCATGTTCCAGGTTCTCTGCCCGGAAAAAAATCCAGCCCATGGTCACAGCAATAAATGTCAGAACCACTGACGCCCATGCAGGAATTCGCCACTTTCGATGTTGAAAAGCCCTATCCAGACCGTAAAGCAGGCCATGATATATTCCCCAGCATATAAACGTGCCATTTGCACCGTGCCACAGCCCGCTCAGAAAAAACACAGCTCCTGCCGCAAGAATCCGCCGGCGTTTGCCCCCAAGGGGAAGATACACATAGGAGCGAAACCACTGGTTCAGTGTAATATGCCATCGCCTCCAGAAGTCCTGAAGGCTTCTTGCAAGATACGGCTCATGGAAATTTCTTGTTAAACAGATGCCAAGCATTCTGGCACTTCCAAGAGCAATTTCTGAATAGCCCGCAAAATCATTATAGATCTGAAGTCCAAACAAGAGAGCGCCAAGAACAGCAGCAAAGCCGTCCGGTCCCTGCCTGGAATACAGGCCGTCCACATAAGGTGCCAGAAAATCCGCAATACAGATTTTTCGGAAATAGCCACACAGCATCAACCTTCCTCCGGCCTGGATGTCTTCCCACTGAAACTTTTTTCTGCCTGCCAGCTGCGGAAGCAGGTGATCAGCCCGCTCAATGGGGCCGGCCACCAGCTGGGGAAAAAAAGATACAAACAGAGAAAAACGCAGAAAATCTTTCTCAGCTTTCCGCCCGCCTCGGTACACATCAATCACACAGGATACGGCCTGGAAGGTATAAAAGGAGATACCCACCGGGAGCACAATGCTGTTCAGAAAAGTCCTTGTACTTTCCCCTATCCACCCCAGAAGAAAACCTGCATATTTAGAGAAGACCAACGGAAGGAACGCCAGGAAGAGAAGCAACACAAACAGGGGCTTGCTTTTTCTTTTTTCGAGAAGAATACACGAAAAATAGCAAAGTGCAGTTTCCCCGAGCAGCAAAAAAGCAAACGGTACACTCCACCCCATATAAAACATGTAGCTGGCCGTGAGCAAAAGCACCGGACGTGCTTTGTTTGAACAGATCCAGTACAGAACAGTCACCGCGGAAAGGAAAAACAGATATTCCAGGGAAGCAAAACTCACACTTTCCTGCCTCCTTTCCCTGACAGCAAAACTGAAACAGTCACTGCAAGGACGCCAGTTGCTGCATCCACGACCGTTCCCCCGCACAGGATGCACGAAGCAACACCTGCGCAGCACAGACCCACAGAAAAAGAGAGCAGAGCGATGCCGACTTTCCCTATGATCCTTCCCAGCAGCACTGTCAGTGCAGCCAGGCCAAACAAGATCCAGGAAAACGACACTGCCCCTGCCCCCCTTTGATTTCTATATGGCGTACTCTATCGCAATCGGCATGAATTGTGAAATATGGAAGAAGGATTGAAATGAAAGATTCCATTTCAATCCAAAGAAGACGACCAGGATAAAACCTCTGTAAAAAGCAAGAAAGCAGTTCCTGGCATGCTGGCCATCATCCTCCAGGATGGCAGCAATTTCTGCGAGCAAAACCCAATCGGGAAAAACAGTATTTGACCTATTCTCAAGCGATATTGTCATGTTTTAATGGGGCATTGTACAGCCAAGCTGATAATGTCCGCTGGTGAAAGACTGACGCTGTCCATCCGGAAGAATCACTTCACAGGATGCTCCGACCGGTACCGTCACGCTGACCGTCAGCTGATTCTTTGCCAGAACCCACGCAGCCTCCGTTTTCCCATAAGGTGTTTCGATCCAGGCCTTTGCGTTGGTTAATCCGCCGCCAGGAACTGGTTTTACCTGGAATTTCCTGTATCCGGGTTCCGTCGGCTCGATGCCGGCCACACGCCGATACAGAAAATCACCTACCGCTCCAGAGGCATAATGGTTGTAGGAAATCATGGTGTCTGTGCCATCATCTCCGATCGGGCACTGACCATTTTCATCCAAACCATCCCAGCGTTCCCAGATGGTCGTAGCTCCTGCCTTGACTTCATAAAGCCAAGAGGGACATTTGGTGTTCATCAGCATTTTATATGCTGCATCCACCTGGCCATTATCAGCAAGAGCAAAAAGAATGTAGGGCGTGCCGGGAAATCCAGTGCCAATGCAGTATCCGTTTTTCCGAACAAGGCCAGCCAGGTTTTCCGCTGCTTTTTTCTGCGCTTCATCGGTAAACATATGGAAGTACAGTGGCAGCACATAGCCGGTCTGGAACTCATTTTTCAGTTTTCCATTTCCATCCGTAAACACATCGACGTAAGCTTTAGCGACCTTCTGTGAAAGCTTTTCATATTTCTCCGCATCTGCTTCATTCCCGAGAATACGAGCGATTTTTGCGGTAAGACCACTGGTGTTTCTCAGAGAAGCAGTGGCCGTCCATTTTGCCCTTGCCTGCCATTGCTGCATTTTCGGAACATCCGGAGCTACCCAGTCCCCAAAATGCAGCGTCGACGGCGTGTTCCAGATATAGTGCTGTTTGCCCACCCCGAAACCAGCCCAG
>ONVN01000197.1 GCA_900321295.1 uncultured Eubacteriales bacterium | reverse complement strand
CAGCGGATATGACAGTTATCAGTATATCCGCTCCGCATTTCAGGAAGGTGCTGTGGACTATCTGCTCAAACCCCTTCTCTATCCGGAACTGGAAAAAGCGATACGGGAAATATGCAATCAGCTTGATCAGGACCGTCTCACTGCTTTGAACTCCAGTTTTCAGCAGTACATTCTGTCTCTGCAGCAGGGGGATTCCGTTTCCGCGTCGGCCTATTTTCCAGAATACCTTCCCGCACAATCCTTTTTCATCGCTCTTCTTGCCTATCCTTCACGCGATGAGGCCGTTATGGATCAGCTTTTCTCCGAACCGAGTCTGATGAATCTTACGCAGTACAAGGCAACCTTCTTCCGGTCCGGCAATCTTGTCTATCTCATGCTGCACGATTCTCCCTGCATTCAGGATCGGAAAAGCTTCGTGATGACCCAGATTCTCCGTTTCTCCAGAGCAGAACTTCTGCCTGCCGTTGCAGCGGATCAGTGCCCGCTTCAGGATCTGTCTTCCGGTTTTAACCGGCTCAGACGGTGCATTGCTTTCTGTCTGAGAAACAATTATGGAAACGTTTATCTTCCGGCACCTGAGGATGACGACGCCAGTCTGCTTCTCCGGAACTTTTCGGATATCCGTCATGACCTGTCCTGCTGCAGGTCCGATAATCTGGAAGCGACCCTTCAGGCTCTTTCCGATCTGTTCCGTCAGACAAGGCCGTGTGATCTGTCCAGTACGTATCAGTATTTCACAAATGTTGTCAATCAAATGACCATTCAGCAGGACTATACGCTGCAGGCCAGTTTCTTTCCGTCCTTTCACTCTTTCCTTGATGAAGCGGAACTGCTCGGCGCAGTCCGGAACATTGTCCGGGAAATCCTGGTAAGGCAGCGCACAAAATATCCCGATTATATTACGCAAATCAAGAATTACATCGAAGCACATTACGGTCAGAAACTGTCTCTTTCGGACGTGGCCGAACATTTTTCCATCAGTTACGCCCATCTGAGTCACGTCTTCAGTTCCACCATGAACCTTTCCTTCACGGAGTATCTTACGCTGGTCCGGATGCAGCATGCCCAGCAGATGATCTGTGAACCGAATTACACGATTCAGGAAATTTCCTATATGTGCGGATATGAAAACCAGTTTTCCTTTACCCGTGCATTCAAGAAATATTACGGAATCTCTCCGACAGGTTATCGGAAGGCACTGGGAACTGCCTTCAACGAATGAAAGGACTACCGGAACATGCAACGCTATACAAAAACAGAGTATAGACTGATTCTCTGCTGCTTCCTCATCTATACGGCCGCCTATATGTCAAGAACCAATCTGTCGCCGTCTCTTGGCGCAATTGCCGCTTCGTTTTCCCTGAACGGCGTGAGTGCCGGCCTGCTTCCCACTCTTTTTTCCGTCCCATATGCCGTTTTTCAGATTGTCATCGGAGCTTTTGCCGATAAAATATCGCCCAGACGCTTCCTTTTCATCGGCATTCAGGGAAGTGCCCTGGTCAATCTGTGTTTTTCGTTTGCCCCGTCTTTTGAATGGCTTCTTGTCCTGTGGTTTCTCAACGGCATTTTTCAGTCGATGATCTGGACGCCCATTGTCCGTTTGTTTTCCACCCATCTCCGCGAATCGGTCCGTGATCATGCCATGTTTTTCATGTCTTTTACCCTCATTGTCGGTTATCTGAGCGCCTGGGCGTTATCCGGATTTCTGACAAGCATGTTCAGCTGGCGGGTTGCCTTCTTTTTCTCCGGCCTTCTTTCGCTGCTCATTGGTGATTTCTCCATTTTCGGCATGCGGGGTCTCGGAGCACCGGCTTCTGAGCAAACCATGAAATCGGCCGTCCCTCCCCCTTCGGACCGTATGCCTCTTTCCACGCTGTTTCTGCACACGAATCTTCTGTTTCTGCTGTCTGCCTGTGTCTGCAACGGATATGTCCGCGACAGTATCATGAACTGGGCAGCCAAGCTGATCATGGACACGCAGGGACTGGATTTGAACAGTACGGTGGGCATCATTCTGATCATACCTGCTGTCAATTTTATCGGCATAAGACTCGGTCAGATCATGTACTACAAATTCAGCCGGAATGTGTATAAAACAACGCTCGTGCTTTTTGCTGCTTCCTTGGTTTTCTGCGGCGTCCTTTCTGCGACCTTCCATCTGGGGCCCGTCCTCTGCATCGTCTTCCTTGCCTTCATCTCGGCCATGGCCTATGGATTGAATCCCCTGCTGACGTCGCTGATCCCGCTCAAATTCATTGACACAAATCGTGTTGCCCTGATTGCCGGATTCATGGATGCCATGATCTATGCCGGCAGTGCCCTTTCCGGTACGTTTGCCGGTTACCTGTTTGATCAATCTGGGTGGATCGGCGTTTTTGTTTCCTGGATTGTTTTCTGTGCCGTCGGATGCGCGGTGACATGCATTGCCTCATTTCTGAAACCGACAGGGAGGTCTTCCTCATGAAGCTGAAATATTATGGAACGGCAGCCGCAGAAGGCTGGCCCGCTTTATTCTGCACCTGCAGTGTCTGCAGGGAAGCAAGACGGCTTGGCGGCAGGAATATCCGCACCCGGGCACAGGCCAGCATTGATGACCGCCTGCTGATCGATTTTGGGCCGGATACCTACCTGCACACCCTTTATCATGGATTGCGCCTGGACCGGATGCACAGCTGTCTGATTACGCACTCGCATGAGGATCACCTGTGTCTTGACGAAATCGGATACCGTGCGCATGACTATGCAAAAGAAACAATCGGGGATCGGTTTGTGTTTTACGGAAGTCCGAGTGTATGTGAAATCCTCACGCATCTGGCTCCATGGGCAAGAGATCCGGATCGGATTGCCTTTTCTTCCGTTGCTCCCTTCCATACCTATGAAATTGAAAACTATCTTGTCACACCCCTGCCGGCCTCGCACGGCATCGGCGAAACGCCGCCCTTGATTTGCTATATCTATGCCATTGAAAAGGATGGAAAGCGGATCCTTTATGCCCATGACACGGGCTTTTTCCCTGATCCGACATGGACATGGCTTCACGGACGTGCTTTTGACCTGATCAGTCTTGACTGCACGCTGCTTGCCCATCGGGACGGAAAAAACCATATGGGCATTGACGATGTACTCGAAATCAGGGACAGGCTGATCCGGATCGGCTGCGGAAAACCCGAAACCCGTTGGGTCATCAATCATTTTTCCCATAATGGCGGCATCCTGCATGATGAACTGGTTCATCTCATGACACCTCACGGCATCGAAGTGGCCTATGACGGAATGGAAATCCTTCTTTCCTGATTCCTGAATCCTCCTGCGCAGCGAGGAATCCTGCGTTTCCCGCATGCGGAAGGGAAGCAGCCGGGCATGTGCAT
>ONVN01000410.1 GCA_900321295.1 uncultured Eubacteriales bacterium | reverse complement strand
CCCAAGACCATCAAGGAAGGCATCTCCAAGGAAGAAGCCGAGAAAATCGTTGAGAAGTTCAAGGCTGCTGGTGCTACCTGCGAAATCAAATAATTCGCACACAAAAAACGGACACCTTCGGGTGTCCGTTTTTTGTGTGCTTGCCCTGGATTTCATCCTCTGTTATAATTCTTCTGCACTTGCTGTATGAGGGGGAAAGCTATGAAACACCGTTTTCTTATCTTGTTCTTCTGCCTGTTGTTTCCCATTGTTTCATATGCTGACACTCGAATCGACCCTGCTTGGGAAGTATCTGAGGATATCGTACATTTGCTTGATATTGCCAGAAATGAACTTGGCTATACAGAAGGTGCACACGGGTACACAAAATACGGCGAATGGTCAGGCGATCCATATTCCCAATGGTGTGCAGAATTTCTTTGTTGGTGTGTAAACGAGACAGACCTTCAATATAGCACCCAGCTTCTTGAAAATCTGTATCCGCTTTATTCATCTTCAAATGTTGGAAAAAACTGGTTCATTGAGCATGGCCGTTATATTGTTCGCTGGGGAAATCTGGATGGATGGGGATACCAATGGCTGAAAGGTGAAAATGAATTCATCTCCACTGGAACTTACATTCCACAGCCTGGCGATTGGGTTTTCTTTACTTGGACAAGTGACCAGAACACCGACCATGTGGCCATGGTGGAATACTGCACGCGCAGCAGGAACGGTAATGTTACCATTCATGTGATCGAGGGCAATACTCCCAATGCGGTTAAGCGTGCAGAATATGATCTGACCTATGGACGTATTCTTGGCTTTGGTACCGTACACGATGTTGCCGACTGGACAATGCGTTCTGGAAACCGAGGAGAAAAAGTTCGCCAACTACAAACAAAACTGGCAAAGATTGGGTATCTGAGTGAAGAACAGATTGATGCACGGTTTGGTCCTGCAACTCAGAATGCGGTCATGTCTTTTCAGATTGATCAGCATCTTTCTCCCAACGGTATCGCCAATATCACGATGCAAAAAGAATTAAATACACTGTATCTTTCTGCCATCAATCAGGATCCGGAAACCTGGGTTGTATCAGATGGTACTCAAGATGATTTCTTCGACCTGGACCGTTTGTTTTCTTTTCCAGAGAATGAAGCTGAAGAAGAAATCAGCTGGGATACAATCCCGTCTACTGCAGGTGAAATACCTGAAAATGAATTGTTGGATAACATGGACTCCGAAATCCAGGACGAAGCTCCTGAATGGGTCAACGAGAACTGAATTTAGGAAGGAATAATCAACATGCAGGATCAGATCCTTGTCTTTGGTCATAAAAACCCTGACGCTGATGCCATTGTCTCCTCTATGGCATATGCTTCTCTCATGAATTCTCTTGGAAATGGTTCCTATCTCGCATGCCGTCTCGGGCACATCAATGATAAGACGGACTTTCTGCTGCACCGTTTTGGACTTGAACCTCCTGTTTATCTTCATTCTGTCCGCACCCAGGTAAGCGATATCGATTTCGACCATCCTCCTGTTCTTTTCAAGCAGGTTTCCGTAAGCCACGCATGGGAAGTCCTGCATCAGGAAGGTGTATCCGGGTCTGCCATTCCAGTTGCGAACGAAGATGGGACTCTCTTTGGAATGCTCACTGCCGGAGCAATCGCCGAGCATGATATGGAATCCATTGACCTTCCTCAAATCAACGATGTTCCCATTTTCAATCTTCTTTCTGCTCTCGAAGGGCGTGTTATCAATGATGGCGGCGACATTTTTGACAGCATTTCAGGTGAGGTTGTCATTGCACTTCCCCATCCTACTCCATTGCCCCTGATGGAAGGTTCTGTAGTCATTTGCGGACAACAGGAAGATATTGTTCAGCAGGCATTGGATTCGAAAGCCAGCTGTATCATTCTTTGTCAGACCGATCTTGCGGAAAAATACAGCGGCATTCATTCCGAGACCTGTATTATTGCGTCCCCCTGTGATGCTTACCGCACAGCCCGCATGCTTTATCAGGCGAATCCTGTTGAGCGCATCGCCCAAAGTAAAGATCTTGTCTGTTTTCATCTGGATGATTATCTGGACGATGTGCGTGACAAGGTATTGGAAAGCAGATATCGTTCCTATCCTGTTCTGGATGAGAATGGAAAACCTGTTGGCACGCTTTCCAGATATCATCTTTTGAAACCACGCGTCAAGCGCTGCGTCCTGGTTGATCATAATGAAAAAAGCCAGAGTGTCGCTGGTCTAGAACAGGCACAGATCATTGCTATTCTGGACCATCATCGTCTCGGGGATGTTCAGACAGGTTATCCTACTTTTATGCGCAACGAACCCATCGGTTCGACCACCAGCATTGTTGCACTGATGTATCAGGAACACGGCCTTATGCCCGGTCCAAAGCTCGCAGGACTTATGGCCGGTGCCATTCTCTCAGACACCGTCATCTTCAAATCCCCGACCTGTACGGAAAAAGACCGAAGACTGGCTGAACGGCTTGCCCGAATTGCAGGCATTGACCTTGAATCTCTGGGCCGGGAAATGTTCTCTCTTGGTGGTTCTGACGATAAGCCTGTTGCAGAGCAGCTGAAAAGTGACTTTAAAGAATTCCGTCTGGGCAATCATCTTCTTGGCATTGGACAGATCACAACCATTGATATTTCCTCCCGTCTTACACGCATTCAGGATTATCTCGATGCGATGGAAACGGTTCGGAAAGAACATGCTTATGATATGGTTCTCCTCATGCTGACAGATGTCTTGCGGGAAGGAACAGAACTCATCTACACAAATGGACAGGACGCTGTACGTCAGGCTTTTGGAATCAATACCGCAGAAGACCATCATGTATTCCTTGAGCATGTCGTATCCCGGAAAAAACAGATTGTCCCTGCTCTTTCAGCGTTATGGGGCTAATGGAGGCATTTCATCATGTTGAAGCGAATTCTTGCTGTTATCCTGGTCTGCATGTTTCTACCAGTTTTCGCATTCGGAGAAGCTTTCCATTACAGTCTTTCTTTTTCCTCTGTTGGTGCACCGGCAGGAAGTCCATTGGAAGGCGTACTTGACTTCCTTGAGATGCTTCAGATTTCAGGAACATTTCAGAGGAACAGTGACCATGGCATCGGATTTGACCTGACGTCATCCGTCATTCTTGACCGCGACGAATCGACTCGTATGGATTTCCATCTCTGGGGGCTGGAAAGTCTCTTCCATATCGAAAGTCCTGTCTGGAATAATGAAAATATCCTGATCAATGTCCCCGCGATGCTGGAATATGGCAATAAAATCTATAACCATCTTGATATCCCGCTCCAGCGCTTTTGTATTCTCTATCCCTATGTCACATACAATGCGTTTGAACCAGCCCTGGTGGCCATTCAAGATGCCATGGCGAGTCCTGAAGGCAGTCTGAGTGAGTGGACCGTTTCTCCTGAGAATCTGGAGGCGCTTGCAAGCACACTTGCGGATATGCAGTTTAACGAACGTGCTCTTCGCATCTGGTTGGATACCATGTCCACCGTGAACGTTTCCGGAGAAGAACTTTCTGAAATCTGGGCCAATATACCAGACTGGTTCGCCAGCGAAATCAAAGAGATCACCGTCACGAAAATCGGGGACAGTGAAACATGGAAAACCGAAAACCAGACAATCTTTTCAACCGCTACACAACCCGATGGTTCCTATGAATTTCATGTCATGCTTCCTGGTTTTATCTTCGGAGAAAACGCCTCGGTTGATTATATCCGTACCGTTCATGGCGATACGTATGATGTTGACTTTGCGATCGCGTTGGGCACGGATGAGCATGTTCTCCTAAACGGTACTTGTCATTCAAAGGCTCTTCCTGTCAACTGGCCAGCATCCGGTTCTTTTTCCGCTGAACTTGATTTGCATGGTTCGATATTATATGGGCTGAGTTTTATCGCCCAGAACAGTCAGGGGCGTTTAAATACAGTACAGCTGACCGACAGCCTGCATGCAGAATTCGCTGGAGACCCAGACCATATTTCCCTCATGCAGGGCAGCACGGAGCTCTTCACAATGCATCTGAATGCAGTTCCTTTCACGCCCGAATCGGAAGTGTACCATCGCCTGACGGAATGGGGCGGATTGAACTTCTTCTCTCTTCATGACAGCACATTAAGTGAGTTTATGGATTCCGCAAAAGACTCCATCCTGGAATATGTCTTCCCTCTGGTTATCCACGCACCAGTTTCCACGGTTGTTGCTCTCATGGATGTTCTTCAGGACGCAGGCATTCTTGATATCCTTGCCTACGGCCTCGATATCAGTCTCGAAGATGAGGAATGGAGTGAAGATGATTCCGAGGACGATTCTGACTGGTAAACACTCTGTTCTTCTTATTTCACCCAGTTTCCTATGTTATAAAGCAAAAGATCAGCTTGAAAGGCTGATCTTTTGCTTCTTTTCGGAATCGATTTACAGACGGTCATTAAATCAATCGCTTGCTATTGACTTTTTGACAACGCTGAATATACTGATTTTTGGGAAAGGAGGTACTTGGGGAATGGATTCCACTCCCACCTTCGGTTATCTGATCAAATGTATTCATCACCGCCTGCACGCAGAAGCTGCACGTCACTTTTCGGACATCGACTTAACGCCTGCACAGGCACATATTCTCATTGTGTTGCACCGTGCAGTCGATGAAACGGCACGCATGAAGGAACTTGAACGCGATTTTCACTGCGCTCAGTCCACCATGGCAGGTCTTGTCAATCGACTCGAAAAAAAAAGGCTCGTTGTTTCTTTTACGCTCTCGGAGGACCGCAGAATCAAATGTGTTCGTTTGACAGATGAGGGCCGTGCACTCTGTGACCGTTCCCGCGCTTCCATTGCTTCTGCAGAAGCTGCCATGCTGTCCGGTCTGTCGAATGCCGAAAAGGAACAGGCCTATGCGCTGCTCGAGAAAATGTATGCCTCGATTTCTTCCTCTGTTAACTGAAAATCTCATTGAAAGGACTGACATCTTTGCTCAAAAAACTGATTTCCCATATCAAGCAATATAAGGTGGTCACACTCCTGACCCCTTTGAGCATGATCGGAGAGGTTTTTATGGAAACCCTCATTCCATATATTATGGCAGCCTTGATTGATCATGGAATCAATCAGTCCAGTATGCCGGATATTTATAAATACGGTCTATTGATGCTACTCGCAGCATCCATGAGCCTTGTTTTCGGTATTCTGGGCGGAGTATTTGGAGCAAAAGCTTCAACAGGGTTTGCTGCCAACCTTCGATCTGCCATGTATGAGCACATTCAGACTTTTTCTTTCGCAAATATCGACAAGTTTTCAACAGCCGGTCTGGTTACACGCATGACAACAGATGTAACCAATGTTCAGAACGCCTTTCAGATGACCCTGCGTATCGCAGTTCGGGCTCCTCTGACTTTCCTCTGTTCCATCGTCATGTGTTTTACCATTAACCAGCGTCTGTCCCTCATTTTCCTGATTGCGGTCTTCTTCCTGGCACTTTTTCTTGGCATCGTGGTAAATGTTGCCAAAAAACGTTTTTCAGCAGTCTTCGAAAAATATGACGCTCTCAATTCATCCGTTCAGGAAAATGTATCTGCCATTCGCGTTGTAAAAGCATTTGTCCGGGAAAAATATGAAACTGAGAAGTTTAACAAGGCCGTTACAAATCTTTATAATATGTTTGTGCGTGCCGAAAAAGTTGTTGTTCTCAACTCCCCTGTCATGATGCTTACCGTCTATACCTGCATTATTGCCCTCTCCTGGCTTGGTGCAAAATACATTGTTATGCCTCCTTCCGTGGACCTTGCACTCACAACCGGCCAGCTGACCAGCCTGTTTTCCTATGTTATGAGCGTTTTGATGTCCTTGATGATGCTGTCCATGATCTTCGTCATGCTGACGATGTCTCTCGCAAGCGGTCGACGTATCTGCGAGGTGCTTGACGAAGTCCCTTCCATCCAGAACACAGCTGCACCGATCAAAGAGATCAAAGATGGTTCCATTGATTTTGATCACGTCAATTTCGCATATCAGGCCAACGGTTCTGGTGAATATACACTGAAAGATATCGACCTTCATATTCGCTCCGGTGAAACAATCGGTATCATCGGAGGAACCGGCTGCGGCAAATCCTCCCTTGTATCTCTCATTTCCCGTCTGTACGACGTGACGGAAGGCGCTGTAAAAGTCGGTGGCATTGATGTCCGTCAATATGACATTGAAACTCTGAGAAACGCAGTTTCTGTTGTTCTTCAAAAGAATGTGCTGTTTTCAGGAACCATCCTCGATAATCTTCGCTGGGGAAATGAAAATGCATCTCTTGAAGAATGCAAAAACGCATGCCGTCTCGCGTGTGCTGATGAATTTATTGACAGATTTCCCGATGGATATGAAACACGTATCGAACAGGGCGGAAACAACGTCTCCGGTGGCCAGAAGCAACGGCTTTGTATTGCTCGTGCTCTCCTGAAGTCTCCCAAAGTACTGATTCTGGATGACTCGACCAGTGCCTGTGATACAGCCACAGATGCCAAAATTCGCAAGGCTTTCCGCGAAGATATTCCCGACACAACCAAGCTGATCATCGCCCAGCGAATTGCCTCTGTGAAAGATGCTGACAGAATCATCGTAATGGATAACGGATGCATTGTTTCCTTTGGCACACATGATGAGCTGATGGAGACTTCTGACATCTATCGTGAAATATATGAGACGCAGACCCAGGGCGGCGGCGACTTTGACAAGCCGGAGCAGATCGGAGGTGACGCTGTATGAACCGTGGACCAAGACCGCGTAAATCAGGTAAAGATATGATCAAGGACATGAAAAACCAGAAAGGTACGCTTGCTCGTGTGATGAAAATTGTGATGAGCAAGTATTCCGTTCAATTCATCATTGTGATTGCTTGTATCGGTATTGCTACCTATTGCACACTGCAAGGCACGCTGTTCATGCAGAAGCTGATTGATTCCTATATCATGCCGATGCTTTCAGGAGCGGTTGAGACCAATGCTGGTTTCAGCGCACTGGCAGGGGCACTTACACGTCTTGCAGTTATTCTTCTGGTCGGTGTTGCAGCATCCTATACATATAACCGTATCATGATCAACGTGTCTCAAGGTTCCCTACTTGATATACGTAAGCAGATTTTTTCCACGATGGAAAAACTCCCGATCTCATACTTTGACACACACGCACACGGGGATATTATGTCCGTATATACCAATGACGTAGATACTCTCCGCCAGCTGATCGGACAATCAATTCCATCGTTTGTTGACTCCCTGATTACGGTGGTGATGACCTTTGTTAGCATGATCATGCTCTCGTGGCAGATGACGATCATTTCCTTGCTTCTCATGTCCCTGACTCTGGTTGCAAGTGCAAAACTCGCAGGACGTGCGGGAAAATTCTTTGGTCAGCAGCAGAAGAATCTCGGCGCTGTGAATGGCTATATAGAAGAAATGATCGAAGGTCAGAAAGTTGTCAAGGTCTTCTGTCATGAAGAAAAAAGCATTGCAGCATTCACTGACCTGAATGAAACACTGCGTTCTGCAGCTTCACAGGCGAACTCTTTTACCAATATTATCGGTCCCGTAAACAACAATCTGGGCCATTTAAGTTATGTGGTTTGTGCAGTTATCGGTGCGTTGTTTGCAATTCATGGTGTTACTGCCCTGTCTCTTGGCACACTTGTCACATTTTTGACCTTGAACCGGAATTTCTCACGCCCCATTTCGCAGATTTCCCAGCAAATGAATTCAATCGTCATGGCTATGGCAGGTGCAGGGCGAATCTTTGCGCTTATGGATGAGAAACCCGAGACAGACGACGGATATGTTGAGCTTGTCAATGCGAAAATCGGTCCTGACGGCAATATTACAGAGTCCGAGACCCGTACCGGCATCTGGGCATGGCGTCATCCCCATCAGGCAGACGGCACTGTCACCTATCGCCGCCTGCAGGGTGCCGTAACCTTTAATCAGGTCGATTTTGGTTATCTCCCTGATAAAACAGTTCTTCATGACATTACCATGTACGCACATCCCGGACAGAAGATCGCTTTTGTCGGTGGAACAGGTGCCGGGAAAACAACCATTACCAACCTGATCAATCGTTTCTATGATATCCAGGACGGAAAGATCCGATTTGATGAGATTAATATCAACAAGATCCGTAAAGATGATCTTAGGCGGTCGCTTGGAATGGTGCTTCAGGATACCAATCTTTTCACAGGTACCGTCATGGAAAACATACGGTATGGACGTCTTGATGCCACCGATGCACAGTGCATCAATGCAGCCAGACTTGCCAATGCTGATGGTTTCATACGTCGTCTGCCGGACGGGTACCAAACCATGTTGACAGGTAACGGAGCAAATCTGTCACAAGGACAGCGACAGCTGCTCGCCATTGCACGTGCTGCCGTAGCGGATCCTCCCTGCTTGATCCTCGATGAAGCTACTTCCTCGATTGATACAAGAACAGAAGCACTTGTCCAGAGCGGAATGGATGCTCTCATGAATGGCCGTACGACCTTCGTCATTGCCCATCGTCTCTCGACGGTGCGCAATGCTGACTGTATTATGGTTCTTGAACAGGGCCGCATCATTGAACGCGGCACACATGAGCAGCTGATTGAAGCAAAAGGAAAATATTACCAGCTCTATACTGGCAATGCAATCCAGGAAATCTAATCGTTTATGAGGGGGCGATTGTTTTGTTCTTTCATTCAAAAAAGAAAACAGTTCAGAGAATCCCCGACAATATGGAACCTGTACTCCTCGTATCCATCTGTACCGGTGAAACAACTGCCTCCTTTCGGGACAAGACCACCGGAAAAACGGTCGGAATCTGCCTGATTCAGGAACCATCGGATCTTGAACGTTTCAAAAGTCAGTATGGCATCAGCGGGGACATTCCAAAAGTCTATTAATTGTAGATCCCTCAGCTGACCTGGGGACCATAAAAACGGGACCGCTCATTCTTATCTGAGTGGTCCCATTTTTCGTTTCTGTGATCATAACAAACATGCATCAAACCGGCGGACAGCCTCTTTGGTTGCCTCCAGCGAATTGAATGCGGTCAGTCGGAAATATCCTTCACCGCTTGGCCCGAAACCTGCACCGGGCGTTCCAACCACATGCGATTTATCCATCAGTCTGTCAAAGAAGGTCCAGCTGTCCATATTCCCCGGGACTTTCATCCAGATATATGGAGAATTTATCCCTCCATATACTTCAATTCCCCGTGAAATCAAGCCGTCATGAATAACCCGAGCATTTTCAAGATATGCCTGAATAACCTCCTGTACCTGCTTTTTGCCTTCCGGCGTATAGATCGCAGCAGCTGCTCGCTGTACAGGATAACTTACACCATTGAATTTCGTTGACATTCGTCTTTTCCACATGGCATTCAATTCAACTCTTTCACCTTTCGAGTTTAAACCTTGTACCTCATGTGGAACAATCATATACGCACAACGTGTCCCAGTAAATCCCGCAGTTTTAGAATAGCTGCAGCATTCAATAGCAACTTCTTTCGCCCCTGCAACTTCATAGATCGAGTGCGGAATGCCTGTTTCAGTGATGAATGCTTTATAGGCGGCATCGTATATAATCAAAGCATCGTTTTCTCTCGCCCAGTCAACAAAAACCTTCAGCTGTGCTTTCGTCAGGACAGTTCCTGTGGGATTATTGGGGTAACACAGATAAAGAACATCCACATGTTCCGAAGGCAGCTCCGGAACAAAGCCATTCTCTGCATTGCATGGCAGATATACCAAACGGTCCCATTTCCCGTCCAGGAAGTCACCGGCTCTGCCAGCCATCGCATTGGAATCAACATAAACAGGATATACTGGGTCTGTTACAGCAATCACTGCATCGGGAGAAAACAATTCCTGAATATTTCCGACATCACATTTCGCGCCATCAGAGATAAAGACTTCGTCATAGTCAAGTTCAATGCCATATGGCTGGTAATCATTTTCACGAATTGCATTAACCAGAAAATCATAACCGTAATCCGGCCCGTAGCCGCGAAAAGTTTCTTTTTTCCCCATTTCGTCGACTGCAATATGCATGGCAGAAATGACAGCAGGCACCAAAGGCATTGTCACATCCCCGATCCCAAGGCGGATAATGTCTGCATCAGGGTGTTCCGCCTGGTATACTTTCAGTCTTCGTGCAGTTTCTGCAAAGAGATACGAACCTGGAAGCTTGCCATATTCATCATTAATCCGCATATTTTTCTCCTCATCGATAAAAACTGTTATGTATTTTCTGGCCAGTTGCCATCGCAGATAAATTCAGCTGGTCCTTCCTGCAGGACGTGTCCATCCGGACGCCATTCGATTTTCAAGTCGCCTCCACGCAGATGAACCGTATTCTTCCGGGGGCTTTTCCCTTGGATGGCGGAGGCAACAAGTGCTGCACAGGCTCCAGTCCCACATGCCATAGTTTCCCCGCTTCCGCGCTCCCAAACACGCAGCCACAATGTACCATCCTGCAGAATACTCACAAACTCTGTATTCACACCTTCAGGAAAAACCGCCAAATGCTCGAATACAGGGCCAATGGAAGGAAGATGCAAAGTATTCGGATCAGAAACAAAGGTAACACAATGAGGATTTCCCATGGAAAGACAAGTCACGTGCCATTTTTGCCCATCAACCGTCACTTCTGCTTCCTGCGGATTTGTGAGCGTCGTAGGAATCTCCTCCGGCTTGAAAAGAGGTATCCCCATATCAACTCGTGCAGAGGAAACCTTTCCCTGATCAATCTTCAGATGAACGGTACGAATCCCACTGCCAGTCTCCAAAGTAAATTCTTCACGTGCGACCAACCCACGTTCATAAGCATACCGGCCAATACAGCGGCATGCATTCCCACACATCTTTCCTTCAGAGCCATCCGAGTTAAACATCTGCATACGCAGATCTGCCTTCTCAGAAGGACCGATCAGAACCAGTCCGTCCGACCCGATCCCAAAATGGCGATCAGATATATGTTTTGACAAGTCGGAAGGATCTGCAACATGTTCATGAAACAGATCGACATAAATGTAATCATTTCCAATGCCCTGCATCTTTGTAAACCGCATGTGCAACCCTCCCTTCTTTGCAAACGGAGTATAACAGGTTTCCAGAAAGATGGGGTATAAAAAACAATGAAAACACAAAAGAACTGCCTGACGGACAGTTCTTTTGTGTTTCACCTATTGTACAGAGGGTACATTCCTGACCAGACCCCTGCCCTTCAGTTGCATTCTATATCGGCAGGGATAACATCGGGATAGATTTCTTCAAGTCTTTCCGGCATCTTCTGCTCTTCCAGCTGAGCCTTGAGCGCACGGAGTCTACTGATCCTCTTCTTAACCCTCACCTGCTCCAATGATTTTGATTTATATTTATCAAAGAGTGCACGGACTCCCATTGTTGCAGGAATTGCAGCCCAAAAACCGGCTGCAGCCGTGACGGCGGCACCGACTCCAATCGCCGCACCGGTTTTCACCATTCTGGCCGCTGCATCCTTTGTCCCGTTTTTTGCGGGTTTTCTCCCCAGAATGATTTTTGTTCCCTCAGTCACAGCTATGATCACAAATGGCAGTGCTGAACACACAGTTGACGTGAGTTCACCCATTATCCCTGCTTCTTCCAGCAGTCCGGAATCCACACAGATTTCATCCATGTATGTCAGCCCTGTTGCCAAGGTATCCACAACCGTGTCTTTCTGACGTTTCTTATAGGATTGAACAATTTCTTCATAAGTTTTCATCGATCTCACCCCATATCAGTGGAAAAGATTGAGAAGTGTTACTAAAACCCAGGCACCTGCAATAATTGATGTGAGCAGAATCAGCTGAGGCATAAATCCCTCAGGAATTTTCAATTTTCCAATGTGATGTTCTTTCTTTTGTTTACTCTTCTCAATGGCGTCCAGACGATGCCCGAGGTCCTGCAGTCGGCGTTCTGTCTCTTTCTGGTTTTCTGTCAGCGTCCTGTCTAGCATATCCAGTTCATCCTTCAGACTTTGACGATTGCTTTCCGTTTCACGCTGGACGTCCTCTACTGCTTTACGCAGTCTGCTCTGATCATCACAGAGGCCTTCTGCGACAAGCGTCATTTCGGAGGTAAACGACTCAATCAACTGCTGCGTATTGTCTCCACGTACAGCATGAAGCGCCTGGGTGAGTATCTGCCGTGGTTTCGCAAGCACAGAGTTTTCTGTCTTATGTTCCATTACATCACACCTCCTGTTCAGAGTATACCACGAAATAGAACAAATCAGCTTTTTCTCAACAAATTCTCATTTTCCGGAAGAATGTTCGCATTGCTTTTCAAAAGAGTACATGGTATATTCTGCTTAGAAATGGAGATGACCCTATGCGTAAAATCGTATTATTGTTGATGCTTGCTTTTTTGATGTTTCCCTTTTATGCCTCAGCAGAAACAGAGTCATACAACTGGTATGAAATTTTTGTCCGTTCGTATCAGGATTCTGATGGGAATGGTATTGGCGATCTTCAAGGCGTCAGGGACCGGCTTGATGACATTGCATGGATGGGATTCGATGGTATCTGGCTGATGCCCGTCATGGAAAGTCCCAGTTATCATAAATATGATGTGACGGATTATATGACAATTGATGAGGAGTATGGAACCATGGAAGACATGCGTGCCCTTGTCGATGCATGTCATGAGCATGGGATTGAGATCATTCTTGATCTTCCGCTCAACCATACTGGAACAGGTCACCCCTGGTTTAAGGAAGCGCTTCATGCCATTCAAAGCAATGACCTTGAAAATCCTTATCTTGATTACTATCATTTCGCACAGTCGTCTTTTTCGCACGCTGTACCCATCGATGGGACGAACTGGTTCTATGAAGAACAGTTTTCAGGCGGTGGCATGCCGGATCTTAATCTGGACAGTGAAGCCGTATGGGATGAAATCCGGCACATTCTGTCCTTCTGGTTGAACGATATTGGTGTTGATGGATTCCGTCTTGATGCAGTTACCAGCTTTGAAACAGGCAATACGGATAAAAATGTTGCCCTGCTCACCCGCCTGAAGCATGAAATGGACGCCATTCACCCTGGTGCTTTCTGTGTTGGTGAAGCATGGACCAATCTGCAGGAAATTGCAAAATACTACACTTCCGGTATTGATGCTTTCTTCCTTTTTCCTGTTTCGCAGGCTGAAGGATGGCTTTGCCGAAGTGTCCGCGCCAGAACACCTGCCAGTAAGTTCGCAGGCTATCTGGAGGAACTCTACAAAGTTCTCCCGGATGTCACATTGGCCCCATTTCTTGGCAATCATGACACCGGACGCGCAATTGGTTCTCTTCAGGCAAGAAGCCGGCCTGAACTCGCCAAATTTGCCGAGCTTGTTCTTCGCTGTGTAGGTGGCACCTCCTTTACATATTACGGAGAGGAAATCGGCATGGTAGGTTCTGGCGATGATCCCAACAAGCGCCTTGCCATGTACTGGAATGATCATGATATGACCCAGCAGCCCCCTGGTGTAACAAAGGTCGAATATGCGTATCCATCTTTTGATCAGCAGAAAGAAGACAGTCATTCCCTGCTTCATTATATAAGGCGTCTCAATCTTCTCGTAAAAAACTGGCCTGAGATCGCCCGTGGCAAAACCAAAATACTATATTCTGATTCACATTTGCTGCTTCTGGAAAAGCAGATGGATGCGTCCCGTATTCTGCTGGCACTCAACTTTTCTTCCGGAGATTCAAAAACAACCACAGTGGATGCTTCTCTGGAAATCAAAGACAGTCTTTGCATAAGCGATGAACTCCCTATCCTCAATGGAGACACGCTGTGTGTGCCGCCCTATGGGCTTGCAGTCCTGCAGTAACCCATTTCATATGTGCATGCCAGGCTCATATGAACAATAGGGTAGAGGGAGGGATTCCCCTCTCCCCTCCCATTGCACCGTACATACGGGTCTCGTATACGGCGCTACGTGATTATAATGATATTACCAGTGTACTTTCAGATAATACTCGTACGGGT
>ONVN01000414.1 GCA_900321295.1 uncultured Eubacteriales bacterium | reverse complement strand
CTGCCGGCCAATACCAGCAAGGGCTGCGGGGGTGTCATGCGCGTCGCTCCGATCGGATTGTATTTTAGCGACAGAAATCTGCCGGTTGAACAAATCGTACGCCTCGGTGCGGAGGCAGCCGCCATGACCCACGGGCATCCTCTCGGATGGCTGCCTGCAGCCGCTCTCGTACAGATCCTGCATGAGATCAGCCAGAACGGGGAGCCGGTGTACAATGCCGTGATGAAAACACTGTACACGCAGGATGAGATGTGGCCGGACACAGCCGAAAAAGAGTATTTTCTGGAATCCATACGCAAAGCTGTCGATCTGGCCTCCCTGGATAAAAAGGATCTGGATGCCATCCATCAGCTGGGCGAAGGCTGGGTTGCGGAAGAAACGCTGACGATTGCCATCTATTGTGCACTGAAATATCCGGACGATTTCGATCGGGCCGTCATAGCTGCTGTCAATCATAAGGGGGACAGTGACTCCACTGGGTCCGTGGCAGGTCAGATTGTCGGAGCCGCTGTCGGTTACAGCCGGATTCCGGAAAAATATACCCGGAATCTGGAATTCCTTGATGTTCTTCTGGAACTTGCGGATGATCTGTGGCAGGACTGCCCGGGGACTGAAAAAGATTCTGCTCTCTGGGATCCTTCATGGAAGCGGAAGTACGTTGAAATCCGTGCCAGGGAATAACTCCATCTGCACAGAAATCCATGCCGCTCGAAACTACCTTTACCATGCAATTCATTCATATGGAAAACGCCAGGGATCCAATTCCCTGGCGTTTTCTTTCCTGCATAATAAACTGTTTATTTCTTGGAAGGATCATACTTGAGTTCGCTGGTGCAGTTCGGGCAGCGGGTTGCCTCGATGGCAATCTCGGTGCAGCAGAACGGGCACTTCTTGGTGGTCGGAGCCTTCGGAGCCTCGGGCTTCTTGACCGCCTTCGAGGCAGCATTCATTGCCTTAATGATGGCAAACAGAACAAGAGCTGTCAGAACGAAATTTACAATCACGCCAAGCAGGGAAACAAAAGCACCTGCAAATCCTGTACCGCCTGTTTCACTGACCTTGGGCAGCGCATCCAGGATCGGAGTGATCACAAGATCAACCAGTGCTGTCACGACTTTGCCGAAAGCACCGCCGATGACCACACCAATAGCCATGTCCACGACATTGCCGCGAAGTGCAAACTCTTTAAATTCCTTTACAAGATCTTTGATTTTTGCCATACCCGGGGCCTCCTATCAATTTTTTCTGTATTGTACAACTTTCAACCGCTATTGACAAGTAGTGCCTTCAGGACAAAAAAAGCAGGGAGAAGCACGCTCCCCGCCGGAGGATTACCAGCCACCGCGTCCGCCACGGCCTCCATGACCGCCCTGGCCTCCGCCCATACCACCGTTGCCACCCATTCCGGGATTTCCGAAGAAACCGTTCCCGGTGGTGCCGTTTCCTGCATAGGAGGAGCCATTCAAAGCCCCTGTGTAGACCGTCTGATTGCCAACGCGAACCTCACACATGTCACCGGAAGCCAGTTCCGACGAAGCTACAAGAACCGTGTTGTAGCCGCCCTGAGGAACGAAGCTTCCAAGCAGAGTCCCATCACCGCTCAGCAGCTGGATTTCACTGCCTGCATTCCCGGAGGCAGAAACAGCCATGACCGAAGCACCGTTCAGGCCAGTCATGCCGCCTCTGGTATTTCCGGAGGTTGCTACAATCACGGTTCCGCCACTCACTGTGCAGCTGCCGTTGGTGTCCACATAGCTGTCACCCATGGTTGCTGCCGCGCACAGACCAACAGTTCCGCCTGAAATAACCAGACTACCGTTGCTGTCAAGCCCGTCAAAGCCAGCGGTCACATACAGCTCACCACCTGAAATACTTATGATGCTGCCATCCGAAGCTTCACGGCTCCAGCCCGTTGAAGTGGCAGAGGAGGTCGCATTGACGCCATCGTCCGAAGCCACCACGGTGGTCACACCGCCTTCAATGGAAACCGATGCACTTTCGAGACCTTCATAGCTCTGATCGATGGTGGTTACACCACCCTTGATGGTAAGCGATGTATCGGCATGCATTCCATCATCACCGGTGCGGAGATTCAGCGTGCCGCCCGTGACCGTGATCTTGTCTGCATGCAGTGCATCATCCTGGCTGTTGATGTTGAGAGTCCCGCCGCAAACCGTCAGTTCCGTGGCCGCCTTGATTCCCTTGATCGAAGAGCTGTCCCCGCTGCTTCCGGTCTGATTGTCCCAGTCCCAGCGCATGCCTCCCCTGTCGGAACGGGTAGACGCCTTGACGGTCTCCCCTGCCCCGGTACCGGTCGTGATGGTGATTTCGCCGCCTGCGATCACCACATAACCTTTGCCTTCCTTGTCATCCCGGGTGCTCACAATCCCGTCGCCAGCACTCTGAACGTTCAGGTTGCCTGCAAGAACCAGCACGGAATTACGTCCCTTGATACCGTCATTGGCTGCTGTAATCTGAAGATTTCCGTCTGCAATCACAAGATCTGCCTTGGAATGAATTCCGTTGCCCGCATTTCCCTTGACAATCAGCGTACCCGTTCCGTTGATGGAAAGATCGTCTTCGGCATACAATGCTGCTGCGATCACATCCTCCCCATCCTGGACAGAAGTACTGTCAGACAAGGTATTCACAGTACCTTCCGCCAGTGTCACGATCAGCTTGTCCGACAGTTTTTCGTACACAGCCGGTCCGCTGGGGCTGTCAACGGTCACACCACTGAGAACCAGATGGACTTTTTCATTCTCCGTTGCTTCAATGACAATCTGGCCCTGCAGATTTCCGGTGAGGACATAATCCCCTTCCTTTGTGATCGTCACGGTATTCCCGCTGATCTGTACACTGCTGTCCTCTGACTGGGCTGTGCTGCCCATCAGCGTAACCGTTACCGCATCTTCACTCCAGGTGTCATTCACATCTTTTGCCTTATAGAGACTCAACAGATCCAGGCCGTCATCCGCCAGTGCGGGAAAAGCCATCATGGTCAGAGTAAGGGCCAGGGCAAGGATCAGACTCATCAAACGCTTCATTACTGATTACCTCCTTCATGCTGCATCCAGCTCAGGATGCTCTGTATGATCCCTGCGATGCAAAGGCACGCAAGGAGCACGATTGATATCGGATTGTTGACAAAATTCATCATGGGATTGAACTGGTCCAGAATGACAAAGACCAGAAACATCAGAGACAGGATCATGACCACATGGGAAATCATCTGGAATGCTCTTTTCATCTCAGTTCACCTCACAAATCAGGACGGCATCACTGGATGCACGCCCGCCGCCGGACGGATCATTGACAACCTCATCCTTCCATACCATGATGGAGGAATTGCCGCCATCCAGGTTATAGGCTGCTTTGCAGCCCATGTCTTCAAACAGCTGTGAAAGCTCAGGAAGTGTCATGCCGTCAGATGCCCCCCGGCCATCCACAACCACCATGCAGTAGTGTCCGGGTTCATAGTACCCGATAGCCGTTCTTGGATTGGCGGAAATAATTCTTGAAGTGCTGGAAAATTGCTCAATGGCCTCTCCGTTCCCGTCGAGAAGTGCCGGACCGAAAGTCCATGCCTGCCATGCACCATCTGAAATGGCATCCTCGACCGTAAAGGACGATCCCGGCATGACTTTCATGGTTCCATCATAGTAGAGTACACAGACATCGCAGTTTGTAGGGTTCGCTCTGTAAATGACCCCATTTCGTATGACAACACCTTCACTGGTGTTTCCATAATAGTCGCCGTTCACAGCAACCAGTGCATTTCCAATTCTGGCCATGTCGGAGATTTCATCCCTGTATCCCGACCCATAGGTATTGTTGGCCATGGCTGTCTGAAAACTTGTAATGTCTTTGAGATAAATATCAGCAACGTAGTAGGTTACACTTCCGTCATCTGTTGTATGTTCTGTTACGGTCACGGAAACATTGGGGCTTTTATAGCTCTGATCGTTCTGTTCAATTCCGTCCGTGTACATTTCCTGGAACTTTTCCGCCATGGAAACCGTTGATTCGGTTTCTGTCTCAGAGGTTTCCTCTGTTTCCTCCGTCAGGGCACTTCCGCCCTTTGAGGAAGATCCGCTGCCTGACTTGTTCTGACGTGTACTGTTCCTGCTTCCGCCTTTTGCCAGAAGACTGATTCCAGTATCACTCACGATGCCGGAGGTCGGGCCGGCTGCCAGGAGTTCCATATTTTCCACTCTGCCTGTCACGGTTTCTTCCACGACAGAAGCGTTGGGGTTCGGAATGACAATGCCGATGCTCTCCTGCTGACGCGGAAGAACATGATGGAAAAGAGCAAATAGAACCAGTGCAGCACCGGTCAGAAGAAGATCGATTACCAGATTCCGCCATACGCGAAGTTTCATCCCGTTCACCTCGGGTTCTTATTTTTCTGCTGTCCTTTCAGCCAGCATCCATATCCTAAGCCTTCATCGTGAAAAGCAAGCCATGGGATTTTGAATGTTATGTGAAAAGTGTATGATCCCTGCAAATAAATAAGAGACCTTTGAGTTCTCACTCTCCGGTCTCCGAGAGGTCATGCCTTTCTGCAGTACGTTTCTATGGCCCGTGCTGCCGTTTCTGCGGTGCCCTCCCCGCCAAAAGCATCAATGTTGGCTTTCATCCGTTCATCTGAAATATACATCCTGCCGAGCCCTGCAAGAATTTCCCTGGTGCATGTGTAGAAATGGCCGGTAATGTACTGCTGCAGCCTGGTCACCTGTGTCTGGACCCGGCTGTCTTCCGGTGGAACGTCTTTCAGCTGATGGAAAACGGCAAGGATCTCCATCAGGCCTTTTCCTGCGTCCTTCGCTTCCCCTTTGTGCTTTTCCTCAAATTCCCTGTACGCTTCGGTGTGTCCCCATTTCTTCCGGACTTCCTCGGCATACTGATCCATCTCGGTCGTGTCAAATGGTTTGAAATTCAAGTTCATTTCCCCCCTGTCTCTAATGTCACGGGCAAGCCGGATCAGGTCCTGCAAATGTTCACAGCGCATTTCCAGCAGCCGGATCTGTCCATCCAGTGCTTTTCCCCGCTCAAAGGCGGGACTGTTCATGATCGCACGGATTTCCCGGAGCGGAAACTGCAGTTCCCTGTAAAAGAGAATGGTTTGCAGCCGTTCGAGATCTTCCGTATGGTACAGCCGGTACCCGGATTCCGTCACTTCACTTGGCATCAGCAGTCCGATTTCGTCATAGTAATGCAGCGTGCGTATACTCACGCCGGTCATCCTGCTGACCTCATGCACCGTCAGCCTTTCCTGCGGATCTGTTCCGGACCGGCCGTCTGTTCCAGGTTTCTGCATTCTCTCTCCCTCCCGTCAGAAGCATCTTACACTATGACGTACCGTCAGAGTCAACCCTTTTTCTTTTCATCCTGCACGGAACTGACAGGACGGGAAAACATATATTGTTTCAAGAATGCTGTTCACGTATAATATATCCGAGGAGGATAGCTATGAATCAACTTCTGAACTTATACTGGACCTTTCTGAAAATCGGCTGTGTGACCTTCGGCGGCGGCTATGCCATGCTTCCGATTCTTGAGCGCGAACTGGTCACCAAACGTCAGTGGACGACCATGGATGACCTGCGGGACTATTTCTCCATCGGACAATGCACTCCCGGCATCATCGCTCTCAACGTGTCCACTTTTATAGGCCAGAAACGCCACGGGGTCCCCGGTGCCATTGCCGCGACTACCGGCTTCCTCACCGGGCCGATCATCATTATTCTTCTGATCGCAGCGTTCCTGAAAAACTTTGCCGAGTTGGAAATCATCCAGCACGCCTTTGCCGGCATCCGCGTCTGCGTCTGTGTCCTGATTGTACAGGCCGTGCTCCGTCTGTGGAAGAAATCGGTGATTGACCCCTTCACGCTTGCGCTCTATCTGATTGTGTTTGCGCTCAATGCCTTTTCGGGGATCCTCCCGTTCAAAATCCCGGCGGCAATCCTCGTCATCTGCGCCGGAATTGCCGGAATCCTTGTCTCGCAGATCCGGAACCGCAAAACGGCATCCTCTGGGAAAGGCGGTGGCGCCTGATGGTCCTGCCTCGTCTGATGTATGAGTTCGCCAAGACAGGCCTCTTCTCCGTGGGCGGAGGGCTTGCCACGCTGCCCTTCCTCTATGAGATGTCGGATGCCACCGGATGGTTCACCCACGCCGATATCGCAGACATGATCGCCATTTCTGAGTCCACGCCTGGAGCCATCGGCATCAACATGTCCACCTATGCCGGCTTCACAACCGCAGGCGTTCCCGGCGGAATTCTGGCCTCCCTGGCTCTGGCCTTCCCTTCAGTCGTCATTATCCTGATCATCGCAAAATTCCTGGAGAAATACAGGAATAACAAGCTTGTGGACGGCGCGTTCTATGGTCTGCGCGCAGCTTCCATTGCCATGATTTCCGCGGCAGGCCTCAACGTTGCCAAGGTCGCCCTGCTCCATCTCGGAGCCTACCAGCTCACCGGAAACATCATGGATCTTCTGAATCTGAAAGCCATCATTCTTGCCGTCCTGATCTTTATCGGCCAGCGGAAACTGAAGTGGAGCCCGGTACTCTTTATCGCCCTTTCCGCAGTCGTCGGCATTCTTCTGAAGTTCTGATTCCTGCACAGGAGCATCCGTTGCTCCTGTTTTTTGCGTATCCATACGGTCACGGCGCAGGTGCATGGAGTTCCTTGTAGAGATACAGCACAAGATCATCATCATTCCAGCATGCGCTGTAGGGTTCACAGATCATATCCTTATACCATACGCCGGAGCCATCCGGAATGTAGCCCCTTCTTGCATACATTCTCTGGGCACTGCCGTATCCGCTGTGCAGTCCCACTCCCAGATACACAACCGCTGCATAGGTGGAAGCAATCGCTTCTGCCGCATCCATCAGGGCAGACCCGAACCCTCTGCACCGATATTTCTCCAGAACGCCAAAGTCTACAATTTCCGGATAGCCCATGCCGCCAAACGACCCCCAGCGGCTGTCCGGATAGACATTGATATAACCGACGGCCTCCCTGTTGCATTCGGCCACCAGGGCGATACAGGCTCCCCTCGCCTGATCTTTGAGCCTCTGGCGGTATTTTTCCTCCAGATTTCCGAGCCAGCCCTGTGCACGCTCTGCTTCCGCAATCTGCGCAGCATCCTTTTCTTCCATATTGCGAATGATCAATGCATTCTTTTCAACGTAAATCATCCCATGGTCTCCTCCCTGGCAAACCTGCAAAACCGGATTGTATCTCTGCATCTGTCTTGTCAGCATTCTTATACTACACGGATTGCAGGCATCCTGCACGATGTTCGGAGGACGCATGTTTTCTTTGCGTTTCGCGTTTTTTCACGAGATCTTTCCCGCACTCCCGGTTTCGTTTTTTCACAAAACAGAGGAACTGGTGCCCCGGATGCAGAATGATTACCAAGGAATCCATTCTGATCCGTTCGCAGGACAGCACCGTCCTGTCTGTTTTTTCGGACCTTTCCAGCAAGCCATGAAAAGAGGAACATTCCATGAAAGATTTTCCTGTCGCAGAAAAAGTCCAGGAACGCCTGATGCGCTATGCGCAGATCAACACCCAGAGCCAGCCCTACCAGGGAACCTGGCCGACCACCCCTGTACAGATTGACCTCGCCCGGATTCTTGCCGATGAACTCCGTTCCATGGGGATTGAAGATGTATTTCTCGATGAAAAGACCTGCGTTGTCTATGCCCATCTTCCTGCGTCGCCCGGACACGAAAGCAGTGCACCCGTCGGCTTTATCGCCCATATGGATACTGCACCGGATGCCAGCGGAGACCATGTCCGGCCCTGGCTTCTGAAGCATTACGACGGCGGGGACATTGTGCTGAACGCGGAAAAGCAGATCGTCATGCGTGTATCTGATTATCCGAATCTCCTTCGGTACATCGGTCAGGACCTGGTCCTGACGGACGGAACCACCCTGCTTGGCGGTGATGACAAGGCCTCCATCGCAGCCATCATGACCATGGCTGAGTACTTCTGCACCTATCCCGAAGAAATCCACGGTCCGCTCTCCCTTGCCTTTACCCCTGATGAAGAAGTCGGCGGTCTTGCTCATGACCTTGATCTGGAGCATTTCGGGGCAGACGCTGCCTATACGCTGGACGGGGATCATCTGGGCTATTATGAGGATGAAACCTTCTACGCTTCAGAGGCATATGTCGAGATTGCCGGAAGAAGCGTCCATACGGGCACCGCAAAGGGAATCATGATCAACGCGTCCGACCTTGCCTTTGAACTGATCGGCATGCTTCCGCCCCGTGAAAAACCGCAGTATACAGAAGGTATCGAAGGCTTCTATCATATATGCTCCTGCCGCTCAGACTGTGAACATGCCGTGATCCGCCTCATCATCCGGGATTTTGACGCCTGCCATTTCCATGAGCGGGAAGACTATCTGCGTACCTGTGTGGCAAACCTTCAGGCCCGGTATGGAGAAGACCGCATTGCCCTCCGGATTCAGCATCAGTACAGCAATATGAAAGAAGTACTGGACAAGCATCCGCATCTGACCGCCAACCTCAGGAAAGCCATCTCCGACAGCGGTCTGACTCCGGTCTGTGAGCCCTTCCGAGGAGGTACAGACGGTGCCGCCCTGTCCTTCCGCGGTCTGCCCTGCCCCAACCTCTCCGCAGGCTATGAAAATGCCCACGGCCGTTTTGAATATGTTCCTGTTCAGTCCATGGAGAAAAATGTGGAAATCCTTCTCCGGCTTTGTGCCATTTACGCATAAAACCGCCTTCCTCCGCCTCACACCATCCTATAGCTCCCATTTTTCATTCAAGGAGGATACCATGTCTGGCAAAGAACAAGAATCTGCATTCAGACAAGACCCGAATTCACAGAACCATCCAACTCAGCACGGGAAGTCCGATCCTGCCACACGCTGCCTGACCATTCTCTTCCCCGGTCTTGGCTATACCTGCGACAAACCGCTGCTCTACTATTCTGCCAAGCTGGCGGAAAAACATGGCTTTTCCGTACGGCGTCTGAACTATACAGACCTTCCTGCCAATGCCAAAAAGGATCCGGCTGCACTGAAAACAGCCATCTCCAGCGCCACTTCCCAATCCTTTGCAGCACTGGATCAGATTGACTGGTTTTCCTACGACCACATTCTCCTGATTGCCAAAAGCATTGGAACACAGATCGCCTGTGCCTATCTGGACGCCCGTCACCTTTCGGCGTCCGCCATCCTGCTGACCCCGCTGGAAGAAACGTTCCGCTGTGCGTCCGGTGCCGATCTTGCCTTCCATGGCACCAGGGATCCCTGGGCACCCGATTCCGATGCCATCCGAGAGGCATGCCGCAAAAAAGGCATCCGGCTTCTTGAATACGAGGACGCCAATCATTCTCTGGAAACAGGAAACATTGACCTGGATATTCTGCACCTGAGGGAAATCATGCAGGAAATCAACACCCTGATGGACACCCTGGTGTGACTCCGTTCCGCTCCATTTGAAAAAGCGGGGCGTCCCCGCTGCTTTCCTGTCCAATGAAAACGGCCCGCAAACCTGCGGGCCGTTTTTCTTTCGCTCAGTCCACCGACTGGGCTAATGCTTTTTCCTGTACCACGATCATCAGGGTCTTCTCTTCTTCATCCCAGCGGCACCGGGCATGGAGTGTTTCCTCCAGGAATCCTGTTGTCGCATACCATTGTCCGTCCTGATACATCAGGTCACCCTGCGTAACCGAAACGGCGGCTCCGTCCACAGCCACATCATAGGTGTGCGCAAAGCCCTCGTCGTCTTCCGAACGGCCCGATTTGGCCTCCTGTGTGAGGTAGGCTTCCACCTGATAATCCTGCCATTCAAACACAATCTGATTGCCCCATGAAGAATCTGCCTCAATGCTCATAGCGGACAGAAGATCGCTGAGGGAAACCACAACAGAAGCTCCGCGTTTCCATACGCGCGGTGCCTTGCCATTGTCGGGCACCGTCTGCATTTCGCTGTTCACCATGACCTTTGCCTTTTCCTGGAGGCTCCAGTCCGCCATCGGATCTTCCGGCACCGGGATGATGCCTTTTTCATCCGGGGTTGACGTCGGGACCGGTGAAGGGGTCACCACGGCAGGATTCGGAATCACATCCGGGTCCTCAAAAAGGCGTGTCAGAGTTGACTTTCCAGCTACGCCATCCTTCTGCAGATAGTTGTATTCCTGGAACAGAATGACGGCATTGCGTGTCTGATAGCCGTAGGCTCCGTCCACATTCCCCTGCAGATAGCCCAGCTCCACGAGACGGGCCTGGAGTCTCCGGACATTATCCCCGCGGTCACCCATGCCAAGATTCGTATAGTTCGCATTGGGTGTGATGGTGGGCAGTGGAGTCGGTGTCGCCGGACCAGGGGTCGCCACAAGACTTCCGACAACAGGGGCGGTCAGTCCATCGGAAAGATCGCCTGCTTCCCCAACCACAGTGACATTCAGGGTTGGTGTGGCAGCCGGACGCTCACCAGGTGTCGGAGCTGCCTGAAGATTGGCGGACAGCGTCAGTGTCATATATAAAAGCAGGGCTTTTACAAAATCCATCGATATGTCTCCCTTCGTCCTGGTTTTTGTGCATACAAGGGGATTGTAACATAATCCCGAAACATGTACAACTGCCGAAATCTCAAAGTCTCTCTCCGGAACGGCGCTTTCACGCCACTTTCCAGACACGGACGCCTGTGATAAAATGGGTGCTGCCATCCCGCCTCCCGGTGTGTCTGCTGTTTTTGGGCCGCAGATTGTGAAGGACGGCACGGGCCTCAGACTGTTTCAGGAGTGTCTTTCATGAAAGAAATCTCTTATCAGGAGTGGGAAAGACGGGAAACCTATGCGTTCTTTTCCGGCTATTCCAATCCGTTTTATATGGTTACCTTCCGACAGGATGTAACCAGGCTGCATCAGTACACCAAAGCCCACGGACTTTCCTTTTATGAGGGCATGATCTGGGCATGCACGGAAGCGGTCAACCGTGTCCGTGCATTCCGCTATGCCATGCATCACGGGACACCGGTTCTGCTGGACGGACGCAGTCCCAGCTTCACCGACCTGAAGAAGGATAGTGAACAGTTCTATATCGTCACCATGGAACACCTTCCGGATATCGATGCCTTCTGCAACGAAGCGTCCCGGCTCAGCCAGCAGCAGGAAAGCTTCATTGACCCGGAAAAGGAATCCCCGGATCTGATTTATTATTCCTGTCTGCCCTGGCTGGACCTGACGGCACTGACGCATGACCGGGATTTTTCCGCCCCGGAAGCGCTGGATGACAGCATCCCCCGGATTGCCTGGGGCAGATATTCGGAGGAAAACGGACGAAAAACCCTCGGCGTGTCCATCGAAGTCAATCATCGGTTCATTGACGGCGTGCATATCGGACGGTTCGCTGAGCACCTCAGCCAGATCATGGATCAGCTGCAGCCCTAAAGGATCTTTTCTGTATTGCAAAGGAGCGGGCCTGTGCCCGCTCCTTTATGTCTGTCTTACTTGGCCAGCATGCCCACAAGCTTCTGGGAGCGTGCCAGGAATTCGGTAATCTGTTCTGCTTCCAGTGGCTTTGCCGCCATGCGTGCAAGGTCATAGATCTGCGCGCAGAGCAGCTTGGTCGTTTCATCTTCCGGATCCCGTCCGGCCAGGGCCGCCACGGTGGCGTTCCTGCGGTTGAGGACCAGGTTGTAGGACTCGGGCATGTTCTTCATGCGATAGGCTTCCCGCATGCGGCGTCCCTGTTCATCCTCGGTCACCATGGCGATCAGGTCCGTGTTGGCCATGGATGCGAGCTTGACAGGCAGGGTATCATTGCCCAGCGCCTTGCGGAAGAGATCCTGCATCTGGTTTTCGTCCAGGTCCTTTCCTTCCTCACCTTCCTCGGTGAGTCCGGATACATCCGCGTCCACACGTGCGAACTTCACACCGCAGTTGCCGGAGTATTCCATGAAGTTCATGAACCCTGCGTCGAGTTCTCTGAAGTCCAGGATCGCCACATCGATGCCACGCTCCGTGTACAGGCTGATGGATGCCGCCTGGCGCTTTGCATCGGAGGTGTAATACAGCTTGCCGGAAGCCTTCTCTTCGTTGTCGGTCTTGTATTCATTCAGGGTCTTGTACTTGCCGTCCGTGAGCTTGAAGAGCAGAACATCCTTGACTGCGTCATAGAACTTGGAATCCATCATGCAGCCATACTTGACGAAGGGGCCGATATCATCCCAGTATCCTTCATAGGCGGTGCGTTCGGTGTTGAACAGACCAGTGAGCTTATCTGCCACCTTCTTGGTGATATGTCCGGAAATCTTCTTCACATAACCGTCATTCTGCAGGAAGGAACGGCTTACGTTCAGCGGGATATCCGGGCAGTCAATGACGCCGCGCAGGAGCATCAGGAATTCAGGAATGATTTCCTTGATATTGTCCGCAACGAAAACCTGGCCGGAGAAGAGCTTGATCTGACCCTCACGCACACCGAAGTCTTCCTTCAGCTTGGGGAAGAACAGGATGCCCTTGAGATTGAAGGGATAGTCCACATTCAGATGAATCCAGAAAAGCGGATCATCATAATCGTGGAAAACCTTATGATAGAACTCCTTGTATTCCTCATCCTTGCAGTCACTGGGCTTTCTGAGCCAGAGCGGGTTGGTATCGTTGATCTGCTCAGGCTTGGGTTCCTCCGTCACCTTGTGCATCTTGGGCTTGCCGTTTTCATCCGTCTCGCCTTCGATGGGTTCGTCATGCTCATAGGGCTTCGCATTAGCGTCAAAGAGCATGACCGGATAAGCCATATATCCGCAGTAACGGTCCAACACTTCACGGACGCGCCATACATCCAGGAATTCTTTTTCTTCCTCGTTGATGTGCAGGGTAATGGTGGTACCATGTTCGGTCCGTGTACCATCCGTGATTTCAAACCCCATACCGTCTTCGCTGACCCAGTGCACAGGCTCTGCGCCTTCCTGCTCGCTGAGGGTATCGATTTCGACCTTGTCGGAAACCATGAAGACAGAATAGAAGCCAAGGCCAAAGTGGCCGATGATGTCATTCTTCTCGTCCTTATTGTCATTCTGGGCGAACTGCTTCATAAACTCAGAAGCACTTGAAAAAGCAACCTGGTTGATATAGCGCTCAACTTCATCCTGGGTCATGCCGATACCGGTATCATCGATGCGGATTTCCTTGTTTTCCTTATCGACGGTGACCAGAACCTGCATGGGCTCTTCCGTGCCCTGATGGAGCATGCGGTACTTCGTGATAGCATCGCAGCCATTGCTGACCACTTCACGAAGGAAGATATCCTTATCGGAATACAGCCAGCGTTTGATCACCGGCATGATATTTTCAGCATCAATTGAGACATTGCCTTTTACCTGATTGACTGCCATGGAAACATTACCTCCAGTTCTATTCCCCTTCACCTTCTGCCCTGTGCAGAGAAGCGGGAGACGCATGCGGTACCTTTTTCAGCCGCAGGAAGTATTGTAGCACGGCCCACTCCGGAATGCAATAAGAATTTAGCACTCATTAGCGTCGAGTGCTAACAAAATGTTTTCTCTGCTTTTTTCTCCAGGCGAAGGGCCAGCTCTTCCTGCCCCAATCCACGGGCATGCTCCGCCAGGAACCTGCAGGTTCCGGAGGTCAGCCGCAGACGGGGCTTCTCCCCGAGCAGGATCTCTTCCAGCAGTTCACCGTGCTTCTCCTCCATCGCCTGCAGAAAAAACATTCTCCCGCAGCGCCGGAGCCAGCGGTTATACCGGATCCTGTCTTCCAGTCCATACCATTCCGGATGGGAACCGTACGGAATCATCAGATGAACACGGTATGTTCTGCATACACAGTTCGGATCAATGTCCGGCAGGCAGAGCAGCGGAGACACGCCTTCAGGCGCGTCTGTGTAAAACCGTGTCACCCGATGTACATTTCGGCTGAACACCATAAAGGAGTATCCGCCGATGCGGTCATCCCGGTCCACGGAGAGTGTGCAGGGGGCTTTTCCTTCTACACACATCAGTTTCAGCCCGGGAAGTGTTTCCGCAAGCACGGGAAGAAAAAACAGGGATACTTTCTCCTTCTCCGCCAGCAGCTTCATGGTTGTCACATGTTTCAGACGAATGGACATGCCTGCCCTGCGCTGGTACAGAAGATGGTTCTCAAAAACCGACTGGGTCACGATCAGGTGTTCTGCCTTCTCCATGGCCTCAGGACCCAGTCCTTCCAGCTGCCTTTCTTCCCTGAGAACCAGCACGTTCCTGCCGTTCCTTTCCCCCTGTCCATCTTCCGATCCGGGAACACCCGTTCCTTTTCTCCTGCCGATGTCCATCTCCCGGCAGGCTTCTTCCATTTCCTTTCCGATCATACCTTTTCTCCCTCTGCCCGGTCACTTCTGTGCTCCTCAGCAGGAAGAATTATAGGATATTTCCCATGTCGCGCAATCAACTGCTGGTATACATCGGCCACACGCTGCTTCCCGGAAATGAAAAACAACCCCGGGGACTGCCCCGGGGTGAGACTGCATTCTTGTTCTGGAACCGGCTTACAGCCGCCGGGTTCCCAGATAGGTTTCCATGGTGGAAAGCGGGGGTATGTCAATCATCGCATGCTCTGCAAAATACTGCAGAATCAGTTCCGAAATTTCTGTCAGAACATCTTTCTCATGCCTGCACGCTTTCCACATCGGGAACTGACCGGCACCCGTCGCACGATAATCGCACATGCACAGGGTCATCTCATCCCCGTCGTTCACGGGCTGTCCGTTCCTTTCGATCCGGATCACCCTGCTTCCACAGGGTCTGGAAAGATCAAAGGCATATTTGATTCCGGCAAAAAAGTCGTAATTATAATGCTCTTCCTTCGGTTTCAGAAAGGATTCCGAAATCCGGATGCCGCCCTGCGCATCCACGGTAAAATACGTGGCGCACCGTTCCAGCGCCTCCCGCATGTCTTTCCCTGTGATCTTCAGCACACACAGCGTATTGGGATAGATATAGCTTGCCACCACATCCCGCACTGTGACATTTCTGGAGAATCCACGGCACTCATTGGGAAGTGCCGTACAGGAGACATCGGCTCCGGTCGCCCAGAGCTGGACCCGGTTGAAAAAATCGGCGATCTCCGACCCATGCAGCGCCATCTGCAGACGGTCCCCGGGCCAGAGATCCCGGGAGAGATGGCCCACCGGACTGTCCAGCCAGCTTTCCAGGTCTGCCCGGACAGCTGTTTCTTCTTCCGTCCAGGTCTGCTCTGCGGACGGAGTGAAAAGCTGAGAGGAAAAGTTTCCCTCATCGTCCATTTCCACCCGCACATAGGATTTGCCGTAGCATGGTGTCTGAACCAGATGGGTGCCGTGCCACATTTTCCCTGCAAAGGGAATGTGCTGATGCCCTGTCAGCAGCAGATCGATCGGGAGTTCCTCACACAGACGGCAGGCCTCATTCTCATCCGTTTCGGTTAACCGTTCCCCGGTCTTAAGGTCCTTTTCCATACCGCCGTGATAAATGCCGATGATCTTGTCACATCCGGCTTCCTGCAGGGCCCGGACAGCTTCATGTGCAGCGGGCACAGGCGGTGTGATGCGAAGGGTTTTCAGGTTTTCCTTTTTTTCCCATACATTCACCCAGTGCGTCACAATGCCGAACAGACCGATTCTCAGCCCGTTGGCCATGGTTCGGATTTCCCACTTCCGGATCGGAAGCGTTCCGGTGAGATCCTCCACATTGGCACACAGGCAGACGGCCTCAAGCCCGTTGAGAAATTCCGAGAGCCAACCGGGGCCATAGTTGAAGTCATGATTGCCCAGGGTAATATAATCATAACCCTTCCCGTTCATCACGTCTGCCATGATCTGCCGGCGGTGCTTTTCGTGCAGGAAGTAGGTCAGCGGCGACCCCTGAATGGTGTCGCCGCCGTCAACAATCAGCGTATTCCCGTCCTTCGGGAACTCCATGCCGAGCATGCCCACCGGTTTGGGCAATGTATCGGCAAAGGTAGTATTGTAGAGATAGCCATGCGTGTCGGAAGTGAAATAGATTGTCAGTCTGGACATATCATCCTCTCGTCAGTCGATTGCGGATTTTTGTGGATGCCCATTCAATGAGCATCATGAGAATAATCAGGCCGAAGAGATAAGCACCAACCATGCTCCAGCGGCTGGATGTGATGCACTGAATCAGCGGTGCACCGATACCGCCGGCTCCGACGATACCCAGGGTGGTTGCATCCTTCATGTTGATATCAAACCGATAGATCACCGTGGAGATGAAGTTTGGAATGATCTGCGGCAGAATACCGCAGCGAATCTTCTGAAAACCGTTGCATCCGGACGCATCCAGAGACTCCAGAATACGAACATCCAGGTCCTCAATGGCCGTGATATACATCTTGCTGATCATGCCGATGGAGCACACACTCTGTGTCACCACACCGCAGAAAGCATTCGGACCCGTCACTCGAATCCACACAAGTGCCCATACCAGACTCGGAATGGTCCGGATCAGGAGAATCAGCAGCTGGAATATCTTGGCAATCCATTTCGGCACAACACGGTCACAGGCCAGAAAGCTGATCGGGACGGCAAGAATACCGCCGATGATGGTTCCGAGGAAGGCAATGGCGATGGTCTGGAAGAGCAGATACGGCACACCTTCCGTTGAAATGGTGATGCCTGCAATCTCTGTAACGGAGGTATCCTCTGTGATCCGTCCGATCAGCAGGTCCCAGTCAGGATGTGTCAGACCGCTCATAATGCCCTTGGCGACATCGGAGCCCTTGGTGGCGATTCCCTTATACTCTACCCCGCTCGCAGACCAGGCAAGCACCACCGCTACAATCAGGACAACCAGTGTATACAGCCACCATCTTCTGGGCCGCTGGGCATAGGTTTCCTCTATGGACAGAGGACGGGGGGCTTTGATTTCTTTTGTATTCATGTTTCCGTCCTCCTCAGCTCAGTTTCTTGCGCAGGTACTGGCTCAGATGCTCAATGGTCACAACCAGAATAAAGAGCATGATCAGCACGGTACCCAGGCCATTGTAGTCGCGCCAGCCAATCCGTTCATCAATCAGAAGGCCGAGGCCGCCTGCACCGACATAGCCCAGAATGGAGGCTGCACGGATGTTCATCTCCAGGGCATACAGGCAGTAGCTCAGATAGGTTGGCAGAATCTGCTTCATACAGGCGGACCAGAATGCCTGGAACTTGTTTGCACCAAAGGATTCCATCGCTTCGAAGGCACCCATGTCAATCGTCTCGATGGATTCATACATCATTTTGGCGATGACACCGATCGTAAAGACCAGGATGGCCATGGTGCCCGCATAGGTTCCCAGCCCAAAAATCAGTGCAAAAATCTTTGCAATGACCAGGGTCGGAAGGGTACGGACAATGTTGAGAAGCAGACGGATGACGGTCACTGAAGCCTTGTTCCGGTTAATATTGGTGGAAGCAGCCACAGCAATGGGCAGTGCAATGGTCGAACCAATAAAGGAACCCAGAACCGACATATGGACTGTATCCCAGAGCGGTCCAAAGACCTTCAGAGCAAAGGAGTTCTGCATGGTATACCAGAGTGCTTCCCACCATTTTCCGTTAAAGATACTCAGGAGAGACAACCTGGACGGATCCATGCCGAACTGCTCATAAGTACTTGCTTTGATATTGAAAAGGTCCGGAGAAAAGATCTGACTCAGAATGACAAAGAACTGATGTCCGCGCCTGGCAATAATTTCAAGATCAAACCCGGTCAGCTTGATGCTCAGATAGATGAGCAGGACAATGATGCCAAGAATCAGCGGCATCCGTGAACGCGGCTGTTCAACCGTATGGCCGTTGGCAAGCACCATGACCTTCGGCTTGAATACTCTGTCAAAGAGCGGCACGCGATACCCAGTATCGTTTTTCTTCTTCATGCCTGCCACCTCACTCGCCGGCCTTGGGAATCGCAGCACCGTTATAGATGGAATCCAGAACTGCCTGCGTCACCTGGCTGCAGGGACCGTCATAGACCACTTCACCGGCACGAATGCCAATCACTCGGGAGGCATATTTGAGGGCAAGGTCAACATGGTGAATGTTGATCAGAATGGAAATGTTCATTTCCTCATTGATGCGCTTGAAGTCACCCATGACCTGATGGGCAGTCACCGGGTCAAGAGCTGCCACCGGTTCATCTGCAAGAATGATGGTCGGCGTCTGGTTGAGCGTCCGGGCCAGGGCAACTCTCTGCTGCTGGCCGCCGGAAAGCTGGTCACACCGTATATATGCCTTGTCGAGAATGCCAACCTTATCCAGTGCCTCCAGGGCGTGCATCTTCTGTTCCTTGCTGAAAATACCCAGAAGCACCTTCCACCAGGGCATATCCGGCACCATGCTGGTCAGCACGTTCTTGATGGCCGTGGAACGGGAAACCAGATTGAAGGACTGGAAAATCATGCCGATCTTTCTTCTGAACCTGCGCATGCTTTTCCCTTTCAGGGTCATCACGTCGGTTCCGTCGACAATCAGCTGTCCTTCCGTCACATCAATCATTCTGTTGATGGTCCGAATCAGTGTGGACTTGCCTGCACCGGACAGGCCGATAATGGCCACAAATTCTCCCTGGTCAATAGTCAGATTGACATCCTTCAGGCCTTTGGTCCCGTTGGGATACGTTTTGCTTACATGCTTGAACTCTATCAAGGCAATCCCCTTCTGCGGCCAAGCCGCCTGTCACTTTGTGATCCACTTTGTGCAGAAAAAGCCGGGCTGCCATAGCGCTACGGCAGCCCGGCTCATCAAACGATTACTTCACCAGTTCCTGAGCGGTACGGGTCGCATCATAATCGCTGTCCACAGCCTTGGTGTAGCCTTCATGGCTGTACACAGAGAAGATGGCCTTGCCTTCCTCGGTGTTGATGATGTTGATCAGAGCATTCTGAATAGCGGTCTTGAACTGATCGTTATAGATTTCGGGCTTTGCCTTGGTGATCGCAACGGTATCATTGTAGATGCCGGGGGTCACGCCAATAACATTCAGTTCATTCCAGATGGTATCCTGGCGTCCCATGCCAGCCTTGCCGGTAGGATCGGTTTCACCGATAGGCAGCTGCCATGCTTTCTCATAGTCACGACGGCCGTCAGCATAGCAGACGATAATATCAACAGTCTCAGCAGCAGCCTGAGCGAACTGGTCGCCGTACTGGATGCCGAATGCGATATTGGACAGGTCGGTCAGCTTTTTGCCATCATAGTGTTCCATGAGCCAGAGGGTCGGATAGATATATCCGGCAGAGGAAGAGTTGTTGCCAACAGTCCAGACAGCCTTGTCCAGGTCTTCCCAGGTCAGAGCTTCGCCAGCGTTGACTTTGGCAGCCAGTTCCTTGCCATAGGGGGAAGGAGTAGCATAGATCAGAGCACGGTAGAAACCAACCTGATTGTTGGAATCGCCCACGGTTTTGTTGGCATCGCCGTTCCAATCAGCAGGATTTTCACTGTCGTTGGAAAGACCTGCACGGGTGGAAGTCAGGATGACATCCACTTCATCGCTGTAGAGAACATAGGTTCCCGGAGGCAGCCAACCCACATCGATAGAGCCGGCACCCATGGCTTCGCCGGTGGCATTATAGTTCGTGCCAACAGTGATCTCCACTTCGCCGATATCATAGCCCTGATTTGCCATTTCTGCCTTGAGCAGATCAGGAAGATTCTTTGTGCCGGTGATGATGACATCAGCATCTTTTGAAGGCACAAATTCCAGCGTCAGTTTGTCCATCTTGATGTTGTCTGCCATGGCAGAGCATACGCCAAGAATCATGACAAGTGACAGGAGCAGCGCGATCAGTTTTTTCATTGATAGGTCTCCTTCACCACATATTACGTCGGGTTCTTTCAAACTCGCGCAATTCAGTATATTACAATCATCCCTATCTTGCAACCTTTCTACAGCCAAAAAACACAGCAGACACTCATATATTTATCTTCTGCTGCCTGTCACCTGATCGTCTTGCCTGCCAAATACGGCAGGCGGCGATCAGGGCTGGCATCTGCCGCAGTCGCTGCAGCCATTGCAGAGCATCCTGAAAGAGCAGGTCTCACATTTTTGAGTATATTGCGGAACATACAGGTTCTCCTCCGGAATCGGAAAACCCAAACTGTCCCTGAGGAGAAAATGCATTGCCTTCCCCTGATAACTCAATCCCGATTTCATGGCCTGAATGTTCTGAAGTTCCTTGCCCTGAATCCTGTACTCTCTGCCATCCCTGATGAAGACAGTCCCTGTCTCCATGAAGCAGAACGTTATATCCCGTCCAGCGCATTCCTCCCTCAGCGCTTTCACCCAGGCATAATCACAGGGTCATGTCCCGCTGTAATTTTCTCCCCCGCACGCGACCTGCTCAATCTGGCCGCTGTCAAGATATTGACCGATGCTGACTGGTCCGAGGAGCGGAGCACAGTACAGTCCCTTATGCCGGAACGGGAGTTTCAGAAGCAGCGGAATCCTCTCATCCGCCCGATGCTGATTTTCGCATGTCACGTTCAGGAAGAGATTGTCCCACCCATCTCCCCAGTCTGCCGGCAGGTATTGCTCTACTCGCTCCGGCCTCTTGGTCAGAAGCAGGAAGATGACATCGCTTCTTGTGCGCATCATGTCCCAGGCTTCGGGACGCCAGGCATCTGCTTCCTACAGAAAAAAATCAGAAGTCATGCAGACACTGATTGTTTCACCACTCTGTATTTTGTATCTGTTCCAGCTGTCTTTTGAGAGCGGATATCTGAATCCGGTCTTTGTTTTGTATATATCTGCACCATTTTTCCCGTTCATCTCATCCAGATAGTATACATAACAGTACTGACAACCCTCACTGCATTTTCTGCAGCCGTGCCAGGGATTCCAGTTGCTGTGCATGGACATTGCTTCAGTGTCACCTCACAGTCCGGCCATGAATCATGTTATATGATTGGTGCTTTCAGACAAAACAAGGAATAAGAATGCCTTCTTCTCTGATATAAACCACAATTGCATTGATGCCAATGCTTCGTACTTCTTCAATGATGGTGTTCTATTGCCATGCACTATACCAAACCATTCAGGCGATGTCCATCCTTTTCATGGGCTGTCCGGCATCAGGGACCGCAGCATTCTGATTGCCTGCAGATGAAAAAAACAGGCAGAAAATACATCTGCCTGTCGTCTGTTTTCCATGTCGCGTGCTTCATGCAGTATGATCAGCATCCCCCGGCAAGACATGCGTCCACCAGATCATTGATTTTCGCCTCTGCCAGTGCAATCACTGTATCGGATGCACCATAGTAAATCCGAAGCGTTCCATCTGCTTCCGCAATCGCGGCAGTGGGAAAAATGACATGGGTCCTGAAACCTTCTTCTGTTTCATAGGACTCCTCCGGTGCCAGCAGAGGCTTACGGCAGATTCCCAGAACATTGCTTGGATCCTTCAGGTCCAGGAGCATCATCCCTGCACAGTAACGCTTCGTCCATGCCTTTTCCCAGCCATTCTTTCCACGGCTGTCGTCACGGTCAACTGCATGGGTCAGTACAAGCCATCCTTTATCTGTTCTGACCGGCGGAGCTCCGGGGCCAATCTTGTCATTGGCAAACGGAAAGTCTTCCACTCCAGCCACAAGGGAAGAACGTCCCCAGTGAATGAGGTCAGGGCTCTCACTGAGCCAGATATCAAAGCGGTCTTTCCCGCCTCTGCTGTAGACCGGCATGGGACGTTCAAGGCGCAGATACATGCCATTCACTTTTTCCGGAAACAGCACCATGTTGCGATTATCCGGCACGCTTAAAGAGATGATATCATACCGGTGCAGATCTTCCGTGTGCGCTATTCCCCCGCGAAGTCCATGGCGTGTATCCATGGCAAAAGTCATGTAAACTTCGCCGTCAATCACCGTGAGCCTGGGATCATAGACCCGCTGCACTTCCTCATCCTTGACTTCCATGACAGGGTTCGGTTCCACATTCCAGTGAATCCCATCACTGCTCAAGGCAAGGCCAATATTTGTTCCTGTAAGGCGTTCTCCGGTTTCCCAGCCAGCCTGCGAACATCCGTAATCATTCCGGAATGCCACGGCATAGCCGTCCTCCCACCGGATGACCCCCGCATTGAAGACCAGAGAGCTGTCATAGGGCACATCCCTGCTCGTCAGAACCGGATTTCCGGGATAACGCTGCACACAAGGGAGTGATTTCAGAACAGGCTGCAGCATTGTTTTCCTCCCTGCTGAGTCCAGGGGCCGCGCACGGCGGCTCCTGGACTTCATTGGTTTACTTGTTCATTGCGTTGTCAGCATAAATTGCTTCAAGATTGGCATATGCAGGAGCATATTCATTCTGCAGGAAGCTGACCATCTCATCCCGCTCGATCTGACCACAGATATACTTTGTGCGCAGCTCACTGAACTTGTCAGAAATGCCGGCATCGGTAATCTTGGTATTCTCCTCTGCAACTCCAGGAAGATTGCCACCGGAGAGATAGGTCACACGGTTGGTCTTTTCAGCAATCGCGTTGTTGGCTTCGTTGAACAGAGCGACTTCTTCCTCGGTATTACCATTGGCAATCAGAAGGCCTTTATCTTCACACTGATAGTTGATGGTTGCATAAGTCGCGCAGTATTTCTGCCAGTTAGCCAGCTGTTCCTCTGTCTTCGTGGAGAAATGGCCCTCATGGTTAAAGGTCGTGTAGGTTTGGCCTTCCACGCCAAACATCAGCAGCTCGTTGACCGCATCGGTATAGCCCGCGTCCAGGAAAGCGAGTGCTTCTTCAAGATGCTCAGTATCTGCATTGATCGCGTAGTTACCCCAGATCTGAGGATTGTAGTATACATTTGCAGCATCCTCACCGGCCTTGTGAAGAGGAGCTCCTGCTACCAGTTTGAAATTCTTGTCAACCCATGCACTCTCGGACATTTCTGTAATATAGTGTTCCACAACGATATTCGCATAGATGGCTCCAACTTTGCCAGCATGGAATTCATCACGGTCTTCATAGTTGCTGATCAGGTAAAACTCGGGATCAATGGCACCGGCAGCGTACATTTCGCGGAGCCAGTCCAGGTAATCCATGTACCCGCTCTGCGCTTCCATAACCTGATAATTCCCCTCTGCATCCGGCACTTCACTTGGCCGCATATCAAATGCGCTCGTGATCGAACGATGTGCAGCACCCATGGGCAAATTCAAAGCAAAACCATAGGTATCATTCTGTCCGTTGCCATCAGGATCCTGGGTGGTAAATGCTTCCATGACCGCCTTGAATTCTTCAGGCGTGGTCGGAACCTCCAGGCCCAGCTTGTCCAGCCAGTCCTTGCGGTAAAGAATCGTATCCATCGGCTTGGTCTGCACGCGTGGGAGAGAGAAGATGTGGTTGTCCAGTGATGCCACCTTGACTGAGGACAGTTCCAGGTCCGTCAGCACACGATAGGCATTGGGCATTTTCTCCGGATTGAGGTAGTCTGTCAGGTCGAGGAAAAGACCATCGGCTGCCCACTGAGCATAGCTGGACCCGGTATCACCCACATAGATGATGTCCGGAAGTTCGCCGGAGGCAAGGATAATATTGCGACGGTCATTGTAGCTGGAAATCGGCGGGGCTTCAATCTCCACCTTCACACCAAGCAGTTCGCCCCATGCATCGATCACAGGGTTTCCTTCCACAACATAGCTCGCAGGAAGACGCTGGAGCATGGTCAGTGTGACCGGTTCATCGGCTGATGCAGAAACCATCAGGAGACTGCACATCATCGCCAGGCACAGAATCATAGCCAGAAACTTTTTCATCAGGATTTCCTCCTTCAACAATATATTACAACGCCGTAAGGCGCCATAATCAGTAAAGAGTTGCCCCACCGAGCTTCTTTGCAATGCGGTTGGACGAGAAAATGAGTATCGTGGCAATCACATTTTTAAACAGACCCACTGCCGTGGAATAGGAATAACGCCCGCTCACAATACCAATTTTGTATGTATAGGTTTCAAACACATCGCTCACTGCAATATTCAGATCATTCTGGAAAAGATAAACCTGTTCAAAACCGTTGTTCATGAGACCTCCGACAGCAAGGACAAGCATGATCACAACAGTATTGGCAATTCCAGGCAATGTCACATGGGCAATACGTTGCAGGCGGTTGGCACCATCGACCGTAGCCGCCTCATAGAGGTCAGGATTGATGGCCGACAGCCCTGCAAGGTAGATAATTGTTCCCCATCCTGCTTCCTTCCAAATATTGGTGACAATTATGACAAACCGGAACCAGTCCGTACTTCCCAGAAAATTGATCTTCTGGCCGCCCAGCGCAGCGATCAGGTCATTCACCAGACCATCCGTCATGCTCAGGAAGTTGGTCGTAATTCCCCCAAGGACAATCCAGGAAAGGAAATGCGGAAGATACATCAGCGTCTGAGAAACCTTCTTGTAAGGCATCCAGCGAATCTCATTGATCAGCAGGGCCAATAGAATCGGAATCGGGAACGAAAAGATCAGGCGTGTGATACTCAGCAGCAGAGAATTTGAAAACACCTGAAAAAACTTGGTCGAGGTGAACAGCTGCTGGAAATGGGCAAAGTGATTGAATGGACTTCCGAAAATCCCCTTCTTGAAACTGAAGTCCTGGAATGCCATGATCACGCCGTACATCGGGATATACTTGAAAATAATCAGGAAGGCCAGGCCAGGCAGACACATAAGGTACAGCCATCTGCGCTTCCAGAAATATGCGCGCATCCCGGAAGAATGCTTTCCCGCGTTCGTCATATAGCCGTCACTCCTTTACGCCGCCCAGCACCAGACCGGACATAAAGTATTTCTGCAGAAACGGATAGACCAGCATAATCGGTACCGTAGCGACCACAATGGATGCCATACGCAGAAGGAAAGGTGAAGTAATGTTGTCATCCGCAACCGTCCCGGCTGCCTGCATTTCTGCGGCAGAACCCTCAAAAATGATTTCGCGCAGCACGAGCTGCAGCGGCCACATGCGACGCTTGGTCATATACATGATTGCAGAAAAATAACTGTTCCAGTATCCCACCACGGTGAACAGACCCAGTGTTGCCAGAATCGGAAGGCATAAGGGCAGAACAATCCGCACCAGAACCTGAAGATCATTTGCTCCGTCAATCAGGGCAGCTTCTTCGAGCGCAGAAGGCAGTCCTTCAATGTAATTTCGCATCAGGATCAGGTTATAGCATCCGAGCAGGCCTGGAAGAATCAGCGCCCAATGATTGTTGAGAAGGCCAAGAGACCGTATGAGAAAATAATCCGGGATCATGCCCCCTGAGAAGAACATGGTCACAATCCAGAGCGTCATGAGCAGCTTGTTGCCCCTCAGATCCTTCTTGGTGAGCGGATAGGCTGTCAGGACAAGAAGGATCATGCTCAGGATTGTACCGACGGAAGCAATAAACAGTGTATTGCGGTATCCTGACCAGATATATGGATAATCCAGCACCATTCGATACGCGTCGAGCGTATAGCGTTCAGGAAAAAAATCAAAATGGTTTTTCAGGTAGAGATCAAATGGTGTAAAAGAATAAACTATCACCAGCAGAAAAGGGACAAAACACACCAGGGCAAATATGCCTGCCACCAAATAGGAAACGGAGGAAACCACATAGTCATCCACACCCCGCCTGATGTTCTTGTTCTTTTGCTTTAACTTGATTTCCACTTTATTCACCTTCGATCG
>ONVN01000415.1 GCA_900321295.1 uncultured Eubacteriales bacterium | reverse complement strand
ATGTTGAATTCGGGACGAAAAGAGATGTTTTTTTCTTGTTTTTTCAAACAAGCGATCCTTGACAAGAAAAATGCTCCGAACTATACTTCAACTAGTTTCATAAGAAACCGGTGAAGGAGAATAGTATCTCTTTTGCAGTACGGCAAAGGGAGTTGCTGATAGTGGGACAGCAGCGCGTACGGAAAGAGTGAATGGACTCTTGAGGGCTCCACTGAACGTTCACGCAAGTAGGAGGAGACGGGAACCGCACCCGTGATCATAGCGGCATGTATTTTTCGTACATGTATGAGTGCGTCTTTCTGGACGAAACTGAGTGGCACCACGGTAATTCCGCCTCAGTCAGCATTGCTGGCTGGGGCGTTTTTATTCTCAAAATGCAACCCCATAAAAGATTGAAAGGAAGGTATCCCCATGAAAAAAGTGTTTGCTGTGATTCTTGCTGCTGTCCTGCTTCTCACATGTGTTGCGGCCTGTGCTGAAGGAAAAACGTATAAAGTTGGCATCTGCAATTATGTGGATGACGCTTCCCTTAACCAGATCGTCGAGAATATTCAGAATCAGCTTGCAGCCATCGGCACAGAGCGTGGTGTGACGTTCGAGATTGAATATGACAATTGCAACGCAGATGCCAATGTCATGAATCAGATTGTTGCCAACTTTATTGCGAATGGTGTTGATTTGATGGTGGGTGTTGCTACACCTGTTGCTATCAATATGCAGGCTGCAACGGAGGACAATCAGATTCCCGTTGTCTTTGCTGCAGTATCGGATCCGGTTGCCGCCGGTCTTGTGAAAAGCCTGGAAGCACCCGGAGCGAATATTACCGGAACATCTGATTATCTGGATACGGCTGCCGTCTTCAATCTGATCTTTGCCGTTAATCCTGAAGCCAACCTGATTGGTCTCCTTTATGACGTAGGGCAGGATGCTTCAACAACACCCATCGCCGCTGCAAAAACACTGCTTGAAGCAAAGGGTGTTTCATATAAAGAGTACACAGGTTCCAATCTGTCTGAAGTGATTCTTGCAGCAGATGCAGCGGTTGCTGATGGCTGCGCTGCTGTCTTTACACCTACCGACAATACCATTATGACAGCTGAATTATCCATTTATGAGACTCTTGCTGAGGGCAAAGTACCTCACTATACCGGTGCCGATTCTTTTGCTCTCAATGGCGCATTTCTTGGATATGGTGTCGACTATGCAAATCTTGGTGTGGAAACAGCCAATATGGTGGCTACCGTTTTGCTGGATGGGAAAAATCCTGCAGAAACACCGGTTATGACGTTCGATAATGGCACGGCTACGGTAAATACAGAAACAGCTGAAGCGCTGGGACTTGATTACGATAAGCTGGTTGAAACACTTTCCCCCTATTGCACGAAGGTTCAGGCAATTAAAACGTCTGAATACTTTGAGTAATTGCAGTGAAAGAAGTGGTCAGCGGTACATAGGGAACACCCCTGATCACTGCATAATTCGAATAAAGGAGCACCTGCATGTCTTTTGCAACTATTCTTGGATTGGGACAGACCGCTCTGGAACTGGGACTCATGAATGCACTGGTGGTTCTGTCGCTTTTCCTGAGTTATTCCATGCTGAATGTCTGCGATCTTTCAACCGATGGATGCTTCACGCTTGGTGCAGCGGTTGGAGCGATGGTCGCCATTTCAGGTTATCCCTATCTGTCACTTCCTGCGGCGATTGGTGCAGGAATGTGTTCCGGCTTTGTGACAGCCTTGCTGCAGACCAGAATGGGTGTGGACAGTTTACTGGCGGGAATCGTGGTCAATACCGGACTGTATTCTGTGAATATTGCGATTATGGGAGGAAAATCCCTGGTTAATCTGAATAAGACGCCCACTGTATTCAGCCTGCTGAAAGACGTGCTGAAGCCGACACCGCTTAAGGGTTATGAGACGTTGATTGTTGCTTTTCTGGCCGTCGCAGCTGTGGTTATGTTTCTTTCATGGTTTCTGCGGACGCGTATCGGTTTGTCGATTCGGGCAACGGGAAACAATCCGGATATGGTACGCTCATCGTCCATTAACCCAATCATGACCACAACGGTTGGTCTTACCATTTCCAATGGGTTTACTGCTCTTTCAGGCTGTCTTCTTGCTCAGTCACAAAAATCTGCAGATATCAACATCGGTTCGGGGATCCTGACGGTTGCTCTTGCCTCCCTGCTCATAGGTGGTGTATTTTTCGGCCGCAGACGGATTCCGGTACGGGCGATTGGTGCTGTGATTGGTGCCTTTCTTTTCAGACTGGTCTATACCATTGCATTGCGTTTCAATATGCCTTCATTCATGCTGAAAGCGACTTCCTCAGTCATTGTTATCCTTGCCATGTTCATACCATATCTGAAATCGCAGTATCCCAATTTCCGCCGCCGCCTTGAAGCCGGGAAGGGGGAGCAGAAGAGATGCTGAAGATGGAACATGTGAATAAAACATTCAGCCCGGGAACTCTGGATGAAAAGCATGCACTGAAAGATGTTTCGCTTCATGTCAAGCCTGGGGACTTTATTTCGATCATTGGCGCCAATGGTGCCGGAAAATCAACACTCTTCAATGCGGTCTGCGGCGTTTTCTATACCGATACCGGACGGATTGTGCTGGACGGTAAAGATATTACGATGATGCCGGATTTCAAGCGTTCCAAAGTCATCGGGCATTTGTTTCAGGACCCGATGCGCGGAACGGCTCCGGATATGTCCATTGAAGAAAACCTGGCTCTTGCCGCTGGAAAACCAGGCTGGCTTTCTGGCGTCAGCCGCAGCGATCGTGCACAGTTCAAAGAAAGGCTTGCACTCCTTGGCATGGGGTTGGAAGACAGGCTGAATCACCGGGTGGGTCTCCTTTCAGGCGGACAGCGTCAGGCACTGACCTTGCTAATGGCAACGTACAACGTTCCTAAACTGCTCCTTCTCGATGAACATACGGCAGCGCTGGATCCCGGAACGGCTGAAAAAGTATTGAATCTGACAAAAGCGATTGTTGCTGAAAACCACATCACCTGCCTGATGATTACCCATAACATGCAGTCTGCGCTGGAACTGGGAAACCGAACCATCATGATGGACGGCGGCAAAATAATCTATGATGTGGAAGGTGAGGAGAGAACCCGCCTGACGATTCATGATCTTACTGATAAATTTCGCGAGGCTGCCGGGAGGGCACTTGATAATGACCGTATGTTGCTTGGGGTAGAAAAGTGACATGCGTTCTTATGAACGAAAAAAGCGTGGGACACGTCAAGTGTCGCCACGCTTTTTTTCGCGCATCAATCGTAGATTTTTCGGTTGTGGACATCTTCGATTCCACTCAGCCGATGGAAGAAAGTATTGACGACATCCCGCCATTCCCGTGCATTGGCTTTCTGAAGGATGATTCTGGAACAGACCTGTTCACGGTCTTCCGGTGGGAGCAGCGGAGCAAGCTGGTACAGATCCTGCTCCATGGCCTCGACTTCCTCATAGCCCTCAAAATGATCATCATAGATCCGCTGAATAAGGGTTCGTCCGTCGGACAGAATTGTATCATAGCGCATTCTGTGGAAGAATAGAAGGAGGACATCCGGACAGGTTCGTGGATTCTCATACAGATCACGAAGAGGAGCAGGATACTGGAGAACATAACCTGTACCCTTTGATGTGCGGTCAACACCCACAGCATTTCGGTCGGCACGGTTAAAGGTACCCCAAGGTGTGAATTCATAGCCTTCCGGACTTGGACCGTAGTGGATGGAAGGAACCACCATCCAGCAAAGCGACAGCGGAGCTGTATATTTTTCATAGACTCTGCGTGACCGGAGAAGGAGGTTCTTCAGAAGGTCATGCTTTTCAGGACAGAGGGAGGGATAGGTCAAAGTACACCAGGTGTCAATGATTTCCTCCGGTTTTGTGCAGGGATTCCATGCAATACATCCGTAGCCATACAAATTGACAGCAGCAAATGGATGGCCGACGATGCAACTGTCTCTCCCGATATTTGCGACGGCTGCAATAGAACAGATTCGAGCAGGGGAAAGGTCATGAAAGATCTCCTCCCACATGGGCGGCATGGAAAAAATGTCAATCTGCTGGCCGGTATATTCCTGTGTCAGCTGAAGTTCCATTGCCAGATGTGTATGCTGCATGGACAGGAGAGCAGGAGAAACCGGTTCCCGAACCTGGAAATCGAAGGGGCCATTTTTGATCTGAAGGATCACGTTATCGTCGAATGACCCATCCAGGGGCATGTACGTATCATAGGCTGCCTTGGGCCGGTCCGTCATGGTATCACGCCAGTCCTGCTGGCAGTTATAGACAAACGCACGCCAGACGATTGTACCTCCAAAAGGTTTTACAGCCCTTGCAAGCATGTTGGCACCATCTGCATGGGTCCGGCCATATGTGAAAGGCCCAGGACGGTGCTCACTGTCCGCTTTTACAACGAAACCGACGAGGTCCGGGACAGCATGCCATACCTTTTCGGCACGATCATTCCAGAATTTCTGTACCTGCGGGTCGAGCGGATCTGCTGTGGAAAGGCCATGGCGCACGGGCAGGGCGAAGTCACAGGAAAGCATCAGACGGATGCCAAATGGCCTGAAAAGTGCTGCAAGCTCTGCAACATCGGGAAGCAGATCTTCCATCAACCGCTGGGCTTCCTGTATGACATTGACATTGTTGATGCATAGCACATTCACACTGCATGAAGCAAGAAGACGTGCCAGCATGCGAATCCGTGCGGGGTCATAAGCCAGGGCTCCGTTTTCAAAGAAAAGAGAACGACCGGCATAGCCGCGTTCGACATTCCCGGAAAGATTATCCCAGCAGTTCAGCATTCGTAGTGGATAGGCGGGTGACTGAACGCCTGAAGGCATAGGCTGACGAGCAAGGTGGGCAAAAATGCGCGCATAGGTTCCATAGAGCAATCCAGTCATTCCGCCGGTCAGTTGTTCCATGGTTCCGGACTGTTCCCAGCGCCATTGGTCTCCCAAATCCTCCTGAAGACGCAGCGCTACCGGAAGATCGGGAAATGCAGCGAGTTCAGCAAGGGCGACATCCATTGGTGTAGCAAGATGCTCAGGAAGACAGTCTGCGAACTGGGAAAGCCACAGGTGATTGGCGTTCATACTATGCCTCCTATCAATTATCGGTACCATGTTTCATCATAACCGTCATCCCGGTGAGCCGGAGCAGAATGCAGTGCAAAATGGAGCACGGTATTATCAAACGCATGCAGGACGAATTGCACCAAACCATCTTTCTCTTCCGGAACAATGGTTTGTATATAAGGCTGAGCAGAGGCCTGAAGAAGCTGAACCTGAGCAGGTGTGGGATTGGGACACTGGCCCATGTCAAGCCAGACAGAAAGAGGATTGCCATGGTTTGCGTCAAGCTGCTCACAGACCAGGAAGGATCTGCCGCTCATGGGCAGGGTAAGGCATACCTCCAGCTCATCGGCTGCGTCCGAGCAGATCTGCCAGAGAATACCTTCATAACCGTCCTCTTTTTTCATCAGGATCAGATGCTTGTCACGATAGATGCATTCCCCTTGAAGCTCGGAAAAATAATGGAATGCCCAAAGGGTTGGCTTGGGAATCTGACCGTTTGCCATGAGACCGAATCCGCCGTGGAAAGGCGTCGATGGAATTCCAAGTTCTTCAAAGACATCACCAAATGTCCAGTAACTGCAGGAGTCTGCATAATCCCCGGCGAGTGCAAGAAAACTACTCATGATGGCAGCGTTCTGGACCGTATCATGGATTGGGCAGAATGGATTATAGCTTGTGTTGAATTCGGTGACATAAATCGGCAGGGAGGCAAAACACGGATGTCTCTCAAGCAATGCCCGAGTATCGGCAAGCTCTTTCATGGAGGTTTCAGCCATGCACATGGAATGATACTCATATCTGCCCTTATGGATAGGCGTGTCGGCCATGTATACATGCCTGGTCAGAAAGTCAACGGGTAAATCATGCTGTTCACACCAGTCAAGAAAAGCATCAATCCAGGGAAGGCATGAATCCCCACCGCAGACAGCAGGTCCTCCGACACGTATGCCAGGAACAGCACGTTTGACAGCCTGGGATGTAATCTCATAAAGTCGAAGATATTTCTGCAGGTCAGCGTTTTCCCAGAAACCAGCCAGGTTTGGTTCGTTCCAGATTTCAACCGGCCATTGGGCAACTTCTGAGCTGCCGTATCGTTCAGCCATGTGCCGGAGGGTATTCTCCACCAGCAAAACCCACTCCTGTTCGTCTGCAGGAGGTGTCACATTGGCTTTCCAATAGAAAATTGTCTGGTTTCCACTGGCAAGCTTGGAGGGCATGAAACCAAGCTCCAGGAAGGGCCGGAGTCCAAGCTCCCGATAGGTATCCATGATGCGGTCGAGATAGGTAAAGTTATAGCGGGTTTCTTCTCCTGAATCCGTTGGAACGCGCTGATAGATTCCGATGTCGTCACTGAAGAGTCCGTGCCCGCGGATAAAGTGAAAATGACACTGGTCCTGCACCTTTCGGAGCTGGTCCACATATTCTTTGTGCAGCGCAAGACCTAAATGGCCGGTTCCGATGCAATCAATCACGGACCGGAAGGGAATCGGATGAAGATCCTTTTCTGTGATATGAATTGTTTTCATGCACACTTCCTCCAGGGTCGGTTACTGTGGGAATGCTTTACGAAAGTCGAAATGAAACTGGTATCCTTCCGGTGTTTCCAGCATGCGGGTGTCCACATCAAAGCGCCTGCCCAGCTCTGTCGGCGTGGCATGCAGCAGACGGTCTTCTGTACAGAAATCAAGAAAGGCGAGGATATCCAGTCTGTGATAGATTTCCCCGGAATGAGGACACAGAACATTTTCAAATGGCAGGGCCAGTGCTGCCCGGAGCGAGGCCAGGAGCGTCTGGGCGGACATGGCCTCAGGAAAGAAACACCATGTAACAGGATTCCAGTCATCGCCGGTAAGAAGAAGTTTTTCTTCTGGCACATATGCCATGATGGAGCCTGGTGTATGACCTGGGGAGGGAAAAAAGTGAACAGTCAGACCGCCGAGGTCCACGCTCTGAAAATCAAGCGGGTAAGCCTCAGCAACATTCATAGAAAGAAAGTTTTCCTCAGAGACACTGACTCCTCGGCTTTTTGCGGTCAGAAGTACGGAGCTCCTCCATGGACGTCCTGTGTATGTCCTGTAGGTGTCCAGATCATCCTCATGCAGGAAAACGTGGTCAAACCAAAGACATCCCATGGCATGGTCATGATGCCCATGACTGAGGACGACGGTGAGCGGGAGTGAGGTTATGGCTCGTATACGGGATGCTGTGTCCTCAACACCGTATCCGGTATCAAAGAGAAGTGCTCCTTTGTGCCCTGTCAGAAGTGTCATATGCACGCCGAGCCGATCCTCCATGTGCTTGACGGATGGATTATTCATCGGATTCACCTCTCAATGCAGCGGAAAACTGCATGGATTGAAAAGTAAAATGCGACCCAGGCAAAAACAGAAGAGAAATATCACAAAGACCACCAGGCACCGAAAGGGAAAAAACCTGCGAAGAAAGGGTGGAAGCAGAATGGAAAGAACACAGTGCCGTGTTTTTTTCCCCGTCAGCAGAAACCGCATGAACGGTAATGGGCTGAAGTGGAAGACTGGTGATGCCGGTAAGCGTGAGGAGAACCTCCTTATTGGCGCCGAAATCCAGACCGGAGAAGGTAATGGTAACATTGTTTCCGATGTCACGGATTTCTTCTCCTGTCTGCAGATAGTGATCACCCCAGACGGCATCAGCATCACTGCCCTTCAGAAGTCTCCATGCGCGGGATTGCTTTTCAAAAGAAAAACCTTTGAAATGGACCTTTGTGGAAGAAACAAAACATAATGTTTGAATGCCGGTCAGGACACAGGGCAGTGTCCAGGTTTCGGACTGATAGACATTCCAGATGCTCGGTTTCTGATAAGTTAGCGTTGTGAGCGGTTTTCCGCCTTCTCCGGGAATGCCTGTATACAGGTCAATCTGATGGACTCCGCTGTCAAGCGCAAATATGGGAATTGTAATGCGGTTGGAACCAACTGGACCAAAATCAACATGTGTGAATCCGGCCATAGAAACGCCGTCGCGGGCGAAGGAGAAGCCCTGTTCATTGCCCGGCGTGATTTCACCTGTATGCAGGTCATAAAGACCGCCTGAAATGAACTGGTAGGGGTCGAGGCAGGGAGAACCGAAACCGTTCAAATGTAGCTCATACCGGGAGATAACACGGACGTGGGAATCACCATTGCATACACCGGCACGGAGGAAGAGAT
>ONVN01000416.1 GCA_900321295.1 uncultured Eubacteriales bacterium | reverse complement strand
TGCCCATGGGCACTTTCTATACACATGGTGTGATTCATGTATAAAAAGACGCAAGCAAAAACCAGGAACCAGTCATTTGCTGACTGTATTCCTGGTTTTTCCTTATCCTATTTCTTTCTTTAAAAGTTCAAGATCGATGCCTTTTGCGTCTTTCAGTACTTCATACAACGATTTCAGCATGATATGAACACCACCCGGAACATCGCTTTCCACATTCAATGGAAGAACCGGATCATGAACCGAGAGTCTCAGCAGGAACCAACCGTTGTCCATCCCACCATCCAGGTCGAAAGAAATACGTACACCTTCGCGATTATCCGGAGCAATGTGCCAGTTCTCTGCAGCGTTCGCGTAATCCATAACCAGTGCAATTGCGTTTCGCCCGGCTGTATGGAAATCCTCGTCTGTAATGTTCAACCGGATTTCCTTGCTCTCTACAGGTTCCTGCAAGTCTGCAATCAAAGACCCCAGCGTTTTACCCTGCTGCTTCAGTTTCATCGCTTTCACGATAAGCACCGTAGCCAGATACATTCCATCATCCAGGAAATGATTTTCCTTCAGAGCAGCATGCCCGCTGGTCTCAATCGCAAGCGGACATTCGATTCCTTCCGCATTAAGACGTCTGGCTTCATCAATCACATTGCGGTACCCTCTTTTATAGCGGTAGTGCTCACCACCCCAGTCATTGATGAATTTTTTCAATCCGGAACTAGTCACAGAATCTGTAACAATCGTCTGACCGGGTTTCTCATCAAGAAGCATGGCCGATACCAGTGCAATCAGACGGTTTCGGTTGATTTCTCTCCCATCACTGTCGACAATCGCAGCCCGGTCACAGTCCGCATCAAAAATGACACCTAAGTCAGCGCCGGAACGTTTTACCGCTTCCGATACAGCGCGCATTGCGTCCGGATTCTCCGGATTCGGCATATGATTGGGGAATCTTCCATCTGGCTCCAGGAACTGACTTCCCTCAATCCAGGCCCCAAGATTTTCCATCAACGTAGCATAAAAGCCGCCTGCCCCGTTCCCGGCATCCACAACAACATGCAGGCCAAGAAGGGGCTTGGGCAAGTCTGTGTCAAGGCCCGTACGGATTCGTTCTGCAAGCTGTTCCATGTAAACCGGCAGAAATGGTTTTGACATTATACTCCCGGATACGGCAAAGTCATCCGGGTTCAGCTCGCTTGCTGCATTGAGCAATTCAACGACATCATTCTGCTCCAGCCCTCCGTCTTTCAGGAAAAACTTCAGACCATTCCTCTCCGGAGGCAGATGACTTGCCGTTATCATGATTGAACCGTCAGGCTGAAAACCCGGAGTAATGATTGACATGTACATGGCAGGAGTTGTGCACATTCCAAATTGCATGACCGAAGCACCTGCTCTTGAAATCCCCTCTGCAGCTGCTTCCGCCAATGCCGGACCTGTAAGTCGGCAGTCCCGTCCAATGGCTATAACCACCTGTGTGACAGGCTTCTTCGTTTTTGCTGCGGTAAAGCGGGCAAATGCCATTCCCAGACACTTCGCTATATGTGTTGTCAGTACAGGCTGATCTCCCATGGCAACTCCACGTACATCAGAGCCGCTTTTTAAATGCAACCAGTTCATTTTCATTCCTCCGTCTCAGTAAGTAAACTCTCCTTGAAGTTCATTGATTCCTTATCCAGTTGGTCCTGCATACCGCGCAGCATCTGATACAGAGGTGCCATTGCCTGAAAGTCTGACCTCACATGCATGAACAGTTCCCTGCTTGATGCTTCTCTGACGTCTGGAAACGTCTGCATAATACCGAAGTTTCTGATTCTGTACCATGGTTCCAGCTCGAGCGGAATGTTCCCCGGCACCTTCATGCGTTTCCACATATCAGCATGCAGTTCCAAGTGCTTCTGGGGCAGTCCGCAGCTATGAATCAGCCCCATATAATAATCTGGCCTTGCAGCGAATTCCCTTCGCATTCGGTCCATAAGCAGACGGTTTTCTCCCCACGAACCCATTCCCCACAGAACACGTCCGGGTCCATATTCAAACCAGAACCCGATCGAATTTTCCTTTGGTTCCGCAGCCCGGTGAAAATATGTCCATAGATGGTCCCGATAAGGCGTCTTATCCTTTGTGAATCGGGTATCCCTCCGAAGTCTGGACAATAGTTTATATGGCCGTGTTTCCATTTGCGAATCGATGTCAAGAAGAGATGGCACCAAATCTTCGATCAGGGCATAGAATGGGGTCTGCACGTCTCTGCGGTATCGCTCAATATTTGAATGATAATAATCTGCATTGTTGTGAAAACGGATATCAAGAAAAAACTGTTCCGTCCCTTCCGGGAAACCGGTAAACATGTCTGCACCTCCTAAACTTCCTAGCCATTATATCGAAACGCCCTTCTTTTGACAACTTTTTCTTCATAACTGCTGCAAGTTTTCCTTCATGGACCCATCCTGCCTTCCGCCCCCGCATTGTCAGGGATGCACGCGGCACATGGCAAGTATATTTCTGGCGTCACTGTCTTTATGTTTTGGGAATATCATCCAATGTACAGCACTTCATGCATGGATTTTTATAAAGGTGCGGCAAGCTTTTCCATCCGAAACATGAAACGATTCCAGGTACTGCTTCTCAACGAATGCTCCCACGTGGAGGAGTACCACCCGTCTCCAGCAAAATGAAAATGCCATCCACAGAAATGAATGGCATCTCCATACTGTTTTGCTTTGATCATTGCTCGATAATCACATGGAGCGGGCTCACTCCCATAAGTTCGCAGCTTCTGATGTCCGGCTGTGAAAAACCTACCCACAATTCCTTCTTGCCGCGGGCAGCATGTCTCTCCCCGCTTTCTGCGACCACAGTAAACGCACGTGGATCAATCGGAAGCACTTTGATGGCTTCTTCGCCCGCTTTCACAAAAACACGTCCGAAAGAGCAGAGGTGCGGATGCAATGCACTGTCAGGATCATCTGTCTGTGCATAAACTTCAACCACGGCATCAGCATCCATCGTGCCGTTGTTTTTCACCTTTGCTTTAACTTCTTGGCTGGTCGCTTCAATCACTTCGAGTGAAAAGGACGTATAGCTCAGACCATAACCAAACGGATACAAGGGTGACCCTGTATAATACCGATAGGTTCTGTTTTTCATACTGTAATCAGTAAACTCCGGAAGATCATCAACACTTTCATAGAATGTAACCGGTAGTTTTCCTGAAGGAGAGACCTCACCAAAGAGAATTCGAGCAAGAGCAGTCCCGCCTGCTTGTCCTGGATACCACGCAAGGAGCTGTGCATTGCCCTGGGGAACATTCATGGATGATCCTACAGCAAGAACTGTTACAAGAGGTTTTCCGGTCTTTTCCAGCATCTCCATCAGACGTGCCTGAGGATCCGGCAGAGCAAGCGTAATCTTGTCTCCACTGGCAGAGTAGTTTCCTGTATCCCCCTGCTCTCCTTCCAGCGTCTCATCAAGCCCTACACAAGCAATGATCACATCCGCGTGTTCAGCGCAAATAGCAGCTTCTGACAGCCGGTCATTCTTCTTGGCAAGACCTTCTGCCTTCTCATCCGCCAGACTGCAGCCTTCCGAATAATAAACACGGATACCCTTCTGCCTGCAGTAAGACCGTATTCCTTCCAGCAGAGTAACCGAGCGGCTGCTTGTTCCATGATAGTTTCCGATCAGTGCTTTCAAGCTGTCCGCATTCGGTCCAATAACCGCAACGGAATGAATCTTCTCAGGATCAAGAGGAAGAATCCCATCATTTTTGAGGAGAACCATGCTTTTTTCCGCAGCAGCCTGAGCCAATTCGTCATGTTCATCTGTATCATTCTGATCATAGGTGATGGAATCCCAGAAACAGTCGTCTGCGAACATTCCCAGAAGGAATCTCGTTGTAAAGAGCCGTACCGCTGACCGGGTGATATCCTCTTCTGTAATCAGTCCTTCTTTAACTGCTTCGAGGAGATGCAGATAAACCGTACCACAGTTCAAATCACACCCGCTCTTCAGTGCAAGTGCGGCACTTTCGGGGGCTGTGTCCGTTACATGATGGTAGGTATGGAAATCCATAATTGCCCAGCAGTCACTTGTGACATGCCCTTCAAATCCCCATTGATTTCTGAGCAGGTCAGTAAGAAGTTTCTTGGATCCGCATGCAGGTTCGCCGTTTACACGGTTGTATGCCCCCATAAATGCTTCCACATGTCCGTCACGGACAGCCGATTCGAAAGCAGGAAGATAGGTTTCCTCCATATCTTTAGGAGTGGGACGTGCATCAAATTCATGGCGTATCGCTTCCGGACCGGAATGTACGCAAAAATGCTTTGCACAAGCAGCCGCTTTCAGATAGTCTCCATCTCCCTGCAGTCCCTGAATATATGCTACACCCAGGCGGCTGGTGAGATAGGGATCTTCGCCAAGTGTCTCATGGCCCCTTCCCCATCTGGGATCGCGGAAAATATTGATGTTCGGGCTCCAGAAAGTCAGTCCTTTATAAATATCACGGTCCCCATGGGCACTCTGGGCATTGTATTTTGCACGGCCTTCGGTGGAAACAGTATCTCCGATTTTTCTATGGAAGTCTTCGTCGAATACCGCTGCAAGACCAATAGCCTGTGGAAAAACAGTTGCTGTTCCTGCTCGTGCAACGCCATGCAGCGCTTCATTCCACCAGTTATACTCAGGAATACCCAGACGTTCAATCGCAGGAGCATCAAAACGCAGCTGGGACGCTTTTTCTTCAAGCGTCATCTGTCCGACAAGGCTTTCTGCTAAAGCTCTGGCCTGTGCATGATTCATACCTATATCCTCCTTTTCAAACGGAAGGCAGACAAAGAACATTTGACTATTATCTTACCTTTTCTATATAAAAAGTCAATCTGTATACCATGCTTTTTCCTGACCGTCTGTTGCTGTTTCTGCCGGCCAGAAAAAAGCATAGCAAATCAATTATGAATCTGATATAATACTTTTCAGTATGCAGACCGTTTTACTGGAAAGGTGGAAGAATTTTGACGGAAGCCGTGGTTTTTGATCTCGACGATACGCTTCTCCGGGACGATCGGACGATTTCAGAGGATACTGTCCGTGTTCTTCGTACACTCTCCACCCACGGGATTCATATACTGCCTGCCAGTGGAAGAGCACCAGAAAGCATGGAAAAATATATCCGGCAGCTTGACTGCTGCGATACTTATATCGCATGTAACGGCGCTGAAGTATGGACCACATCCGGGAAATGTCTCATGCAGACGTCCCTCCCACTGAATGTTGCCGAAGAAATAATCCGTTTCGGTAATGAATATGGCGTCTATATGCACACCTATGATTATGGTTCTTTCTACTATAACAAGAAGTCACATTGGGCGGATGAATACGCACAAGCAACCCTCCTGAAGGGCGTTTTAACCCCGGATCTGACTTCTTTCTTGCAGGACCATCCGACCTGCAAAATTCTTATGATGGATGACCCGCGGATCATTTCCCGCATGCGTCAGGATGCTTCCTTGCGTTTCGCCAATCGTGCAAGCATTACGACATCCAAGCCAACATTTCTCGAAGTGAATCCTCTTCATACATCCAAAGGCCTCGCTCTCTCTTTCTGTGCAGATTATCTGGGCTTTCAACTTGAAAACACCATTGCATTCGGAGACAGTCTGAATGACCTGAGCATGATCCAGGCTGCAGGCACCGGAGTCGCTGTTTCCAATGCATGGAATGAAATCAAAGAATGTGCAGATGATATCTGTATGAGCAACGAGGCAGATGGTGTGGCAAATTATCTCATCAAGAAATTTCCAAGCTTTTTTTGAAAGGTTGCTGACCATGATACAGGCTGAAGAATTCGCTAAGACTCTCCATCTGACCCCACTCTCAGCATCCTCTGTGGACGCTTGGGATATTCACAGCGCAGATTATAATCGTCCTGGCATGCAGTTTTGCGGTTTCTATGAATACTTTGCCTATGAACGTCCTCAGATCATTGGCAAGGTTGAAATGAGTTATCTCTACTCCATGAGTACTGAACAGCGCTCTGTCATGTATGCCCAATATTTTTCCTATAAAATGCCGTGTGTTATCTGCTGTAGAGGTATGCAGCCCCCGAAAGATTTTTTAGACGCTGCAAAAGAACATGACATCGCTGTTTTTCTTTCCGAAGAAACCACAACCAAATTTTCCTTCGACTGTGTGCAGTATCTGACCCATGCGCTTGCGCCACGTGTCACCCGCCATGCCGTACTTGTAGATGTTTATGGTGTCGGAGTGCTTATTACTGGTGAGTCCGGCGTCGGAAAAAGTGAGACTGCCTTGGAGCTGATCAAGCGCGGCCATGTTCTGATCGCAGATGATGTCGTAGAGATCTGCCGTGTATCGGAGGACGTCCTGATCGGACAGTGTCCTGCCATGATCCGGGATTTCATGGAAATCAGAGGAATTGGAATTATTGATATCCGTGCAATGTATGGTGTCAGCGCCGTTGCTCTGAATAAACGGATCGATCTTGTCATTCATCTCGAGAAATGGGTTGAAACAAAAGAGTATGTCCGCCTTGGCATGGAGGATGAACATATCAAAATACTTGATGTGGAGCTTCCTCTCCTGATCACGCCCGTGCGTCCCGGACGCAACCTCGCCATTATCATTGAAGTTGCAGCTAGAAACTACTCCCTGAAGACAATCGGATACAGTGCGCCTCATGAGCTTGACCGTCGCATGCGGACACTGCACCCCGATCTTTAATCAACCATCCAAGTATCATATTTGAAAGAAGGAAAAAGTATGTATCGTATCGGACTTGACATCGGCGGAACAGGCATTCAGATGGGCATTGTCGATGAAAAAGGACATATCCTTGAACGTGGTGAAGTTGTCACAAACATTTCTCTTCCTTTTTCCGAACAGATTCATCAGATGGCAACATGTGCAATGAACATGATTGAAAAAAGTGGTTTTCCCCTTCTTGACATTGCATCCATCGGGGCCGGAGTTCCGGGCGTAGCCGATCAGAAGACCGGCGCTGTCATCTACTGCACCAATCTCGGCTGGAAGCACGTCCCATTCCGCGAAGAATTCCGCAAATATATTGACAAGCCAGTTTTTGTCGATAATGATGCAACCGTTGCCGGTCTTGCTGAAAGTGTTGCTGGTGTCAGTGCCGGTTCTTCTTCATCTGTGTTCATTACCATCGGTACAGGGATTGGATCCGGCATCATTATCGGCGGCCGTGTCTGGAGCGGAGCGCATGGTGTTGGAAGTGAACTTGGTCACAGTATTCTTGAAATGGATGGCGAGCCGTGCACATGTGGGAATCATGGCTGCGTCGAACGTTACTGTTCTGCTACCGCCATCATCCGTATGGCTCGTGATCTTCTTGTCCGTCATCCGGAAAGCCTTATGATGGAATACTGCGAAGGTGATCTTAAGCGCCTCACAGCCCGTCACGTAATTGATGCTGCAAGAGAAGAGGACCCGATCGCTGTGAAAGTTTTCCGCCGCTTTATTTCAGCCCTTTCCCAAACCATTGCCAGCGTGATTAATGTACTGGATCCTGAGATAATCGTGCTGGGCGGTGGTGTTGCAAAGTCAGGAGCCTTCCTGCTGGATGCTGTCCGTGCAGAAGTTCCCAAGTATATCCTGTATAAAGAACTGCCCTATGCACATATTGAACTTGCGAGACTTGGTGCAGATGCAGGCATTATCGGTGCAGCAATGCTTTCATAAAACAAACTGCGGGCTTCGGCCCGCTTTTTTTATGTCCGCCAATTGAAGAGAAAAAGAAGGATTTTGCTCATGGTATGGAGTATATACATTTTGCTTTTGATTATCCCGAGGGAGGTGCTTCTGTGAATCTTCGTGAAGAAATACAGGCCCGCGAACATCAGTTTCTATCCCCTCTAGCATCTTTTGCTGACAAAACGCGAGGACGACAGCACCCCATCGACGAGGACGATCTCAGAACATGCTTTCAGCGTGACCGTGACCGAATCATACATTGCAAAGCATTCCGCCGGCTCGAAGGAAAGACACAGGTCTTTCTTGCTCCTGAAGGCGATCACTACAGGACACGTCTCACGCATACCCTTGAAGTCATGCAGGTTGCCAGAACCCTTGCGCGGGGGCTGCACCTGAATGAAGATCTGACCGAAGCCATCGCACTCGGACATGATCTTGGGCATACACCTTTCGGGCATATTGGTGAAAGCTCACTCAACGCCGTCATGCATGAAGGCTTTCGACATAATGAACAGTCTCTCCGTGTTGTTGATGTTCTGGAAAGCAACGGAAACGGGCTCAATCTTACGTGGGAAGTCCGTAACGGGATTCTATGTCACTCAGGAAAAGAAATGCCCGGAACCCTCGAAGGGTTCTGTGTTCGTTATGCGGATCGGATTGCCTATCTGAACCATGACCTGGATGATGCAATTCGCGGCGGTGTTCTCAAGGACTTCGAACTGCCCGAAGACTGTCTCCATATTCTTGGAAAAACACATGGCCAGCGTATCGAAACGATGGTTTCCGATGTGATTCAACATTCGCAGGGAACAAACAGCATTTCCATGTCCCCCGTCGTCCAGAATGCAATGGATGGCCTGCGCGAATTTATGTTTGAGAAGGTCTACATGGATTCATGGCGCAGGATTCAGGAAGAAAAATGTGATCACATCATTCATACCATGTTTCAGTATTTCTGTGCACATACCAATGAACTCCCTGAAGAGTATCTGGTCATCTGTTTCCAGGAAGGAACTGAACGTGGGGTATGTGATTTTTTGTCCGGCATGACAGATCGATATGCCATCCGAACTTTCAACACGCTCTTTGTTCCTTCCGGATTCAATGTCCTGTAAGGCCTGTTGCAGATTTTCATGGTATGCGGCAGGAAAAAAACAAAAGACGACGAAACTATGGTTAGGTGATCCAAATGCCAGGAAGATATCCAGAAGCGTGGATTGAGGAGCTTCGGGAAAGGGCTGATCTTGTTCAGATCATATCCTCCTATGTTCCATTGAAGAAGAAGGGAAAGAACTATTGGGGGCTGTGCCCGTTTCACGGTGAAAAAACAGCTTCTTTCTCCGTCAATCCGGAAGGCAGGTTTTACTATTGCTTCGGGTGCAAAGCCGGAGGATCCGTGATCAATTTTATCATGGAAATGGAGCACATGTCCTACGGTGAAGCCTTGAAATATTTAGCTGACATGGTTCATATGCCGGTACCTCAGCTCGAGGAAGATCCGGATTATCAGCAAAAGCAGTCGCAGAATGAACGTTTATTGAATGCAAATCGTGAAGCTGCGCGCTTTTTTCATCAGACCCTGTTCACAGAAGCAGGCAGGCAAAGTCTCGAATATCTCAAGGGCAGAGGTCTTAACGATCACATTATCCGCCGTTTTGGACTCGGTGCTGCTCCAGACTCTTGGGACAGTCTTTTGAAGCATCTGCTGTCTCTCGGATATACGGCTAAGGAGCTTGAGCTTGCAGGTCTGACGGTTGTAAAAGAGGCTGAAAATGCCACGGAGACTTCACCTGCACGTCCCAGACGTCAGTATGATATGTTCCGGAACCGTGCTATGTTCCCCATCATCGATGCGCATGGTTATGTGCGGGGGTTCGGCGGACGTATACTTGGAAAAGGCGAGCCCAAATATCTGAACACGAGCGACACCCCTGTCTACAACAAGCGTCTTGGCGTATATGCTGCAAATCTGCTCCACAAAGAAAGACATCTCGATCATGTTGTTCTTGTCGAAGGCTACATGGATGTCATTGCTTTATCCCAGTACGGTGTAAAAGGTGTCGTCGCTACGTTGGGAACATCGCTAACCGATGAGCAGGCACGTCTTATCAAACGGTATGTACCGAAAGTTTACCTTGCCTATGATGGGGACAGCGCAGGCCAGCACGCCATTCTTCGCGGACTTGATATATTCCGGAATGCAGGCGTCGATGTTCATGTGCTTGATTTTCCGGATGGTCTCGACCCGGATGAATTTATCCGGAAAGAAGGTCTAGAAGGCTTCGAGAGTCTTCCTGTGCTAAGCCCTGAAACATATCGGCTTCGCCGCCTCAAGGAATCATATGACTTGTCGACCAAGGAAGGACGTACTGAATATGCCAAGGCTGCAGGTTCAATCCTTAAGAACCTGCAGCCCGTTGAACTGGAGAACCATATTCAGGATCTGATGCTGCAGACTGGTTTTTCGAGAGATGTTCTCCTGGCTCAGATCGGATACAGCAAATCGGAGGCTGTCCCTGTCCAGACTGGTACTCGAACAGTTTCACCTGTATCCAGGCGTGTACCTTCCAGTCAGCCTTCGAACGAACATGTGCGCGGTGAAGAATTATTGATCTCGCTGTTTGCAACCGGCAAACTCCCGCCAGACGAGCTCATGGATGAGGAAGATTTTACGGATCCATTTCTCAAAAATGTCTTCCACGCTCTCAAATCCGGACGTTCTCCTGCAGCGATTATTGAGATGCAGAAAACGCCAGAAGACATTGATCGTGCAAGTCGTCTTATGACTCCGCCTCCCGCCGAGGATACCAATGAGCTCCTTCAGCTTGCCCGCCAAGGAATCCACACCATGCGTGCTGCGCGCCTGGAGGAAGAAATCGCTCAGATCACAAAATCCATGTCTGCCCTGCCTCCTGCCGAACAGCTTCAGGCAATGACCAGGCTTATGGAGCTTCAAAAAATGCGAAACCAAATCTGAAAGTGCTGTTCGGAAAGGAGTGGTTCCCGTGGCGTTGACAAAGGATATGCAGCTGCTTTTGCTTCAGAAGCTGCAACAGCAGGCTCAGGAGCGCGGGAGCATCTCTACAGGCGATGTACTTGATGCAATGGCTCAGTCCGAAATGGTGGATTTTGAAGTCATCATGCAGGCTCTGCAGGATGCCGGCATTCCGGTCGTCGATGAATCCAAGGTTTCGCTCACTGCCCCGACGGAAATCATCGTTCCAGAAGGTATTGCACTGGACGATCCCGTTCGTCTTTATCTCAAAGAAATCGGCCAGATTCCGCTGTTGACCGCTGACGAGGAAGTACAGCTTGCAAAGATGCTTCAAAGCGGAACGCCCGAAGAACAGGACGCCGCAAGAAAAAAGCTTTCCGAATCAAATCTTCGGCTCGTTGTCTCGATCGCCAAACGTTATGCCGGGCGGGGCATGCAGCTGCTTGATTTGATTCAGGAAGGAAATCTGGGACTTATGAAGGCCGTCGAGAAATTTGATTACACCAAACAGTTCAAATTCTCGACATATGCAACTTGGTGGATCCGGCAGGCAATTACTCGCTCAATTGCAGACCAGGCCCGAACAATCCGCATTCCAGTCCACATGGTGGAATCCATCAACAGAATGATTCGTATTTCTCACCAGCTTCAGCAGGAACTTGGACGTGAACCAACGAATATTGAAATGGCTGACGCAATGAACACCAGCGAACAGAAAGTCGCTGATCTTTTGAAAATTGCGCAGGAACCTGTCAGCCTTGAAACCCCTGTTGGCGAAGAAGACGACAGTCATCTTGGAGATTTCATCGCGGACGAAACAACCCTTGCTCCTATTGATGCAGCTTCGCGCAGTTTGATGCGCGAACAGCTTGATGATGCTCTGGATAACCTGACCGACCGTGAGAAGCTTGTTCTCCGCCTGCGTTTTGGGCTTGATGACGGAGAAACCCGTACACTGGAAGAAGTTGGACGTGAGTTCAACGTCACCCGCGAGCGTATACGGCAGATTGAAGCGAAAGCGCTTCGGAAACTGCGGCAAGCAAACCATAACCACAAACTCCACGACTATCTGGAGTAATCTCAACAGCTTTATTCCCCTCTCGATTGATTAGTAAGGAGAGATTCCGTTTGACCTATAGCACGGAAGACCGCAATATGCGTTTTGAAGAGATCCTGGAAACAGGTAAAGCAAAAGGCTCGCTCACCCTCGGACAGATTCGTGATCTTGCCGGTGATACTGATCTTGACCCTGAAACACTGTATGACTGGGTCAAGGAGCTTGAAGAAGGTGGAATTCGGGTTGACATTGATGATGATAATTCATCCCATTCCACTTCCGCCCATCAGGTTTCTGATCCAGAGGAACCCACAGCCATGGCACTTCTTCAGGAAGAAGCCGCCAACCCGCCTGCTGCCACGCTCCCCAATGTAGCCGATGAGGTCAATCTTGCAGACCCAATCCGTATGTACCTGAAAGAAATAGGCAAGATTCCGCTTCTGACTGCAGACGAAGAAGTTGCTCTTGCAAAACGGATTGAGGCGGGCGACCAGTCTGCGAAAGATGAGCTGATTCAGGCAAATCTTCGTCTGGTTGTCTCCATTGCAGGACATTATAACAACCGTGGTATGCAGTATCTGGACCTGATTCAGGAAGGCAACATGGGGCTGATCAAGGCCGCCGACAAGTTTGATTATCGCAAAGGGTTCAAATTCTCAACCTATGCAACATGGTGGATCCGCCAGTCCATCACACGCGCCTTGGCCGACCAAGCCCGGACAATCCGTATTCCGGTCCATATGGTGGAAACGATCAACCGTCTGATCCGTACAAGTCGTCAACTCATGCAGGATCTTGGTCGTGAGCCTACGACCGCCGAGATCGCCGACGCTATGCATCTGACAGAAGCCCGTGTCCAGGAAATCATAAAAATTGCGCAGGATCCGGTCAGTCTTGAAACACCCATTGGTGAGGAAGAAGACAGTCATCTTGGCGACTTCATTCCTGATGAAACCGCACCTGCTCCCGCGGATGCTGCATTTTATGCATTGCAGCGCGAACAGCTCATGGAAGTTCTCGACACGCTGACGGAACGTGAAAAGAAAGTCATCTGCCTGCGCTATGGATTGGACGGCGGAAAAAGCTATACTCTGGAAGAAGTCGGAGAAATCTTCAAGGTTACCCGTGAACGTATCCGCCAAATTGAAGCAAAGGCACTTCGCAAACTGCGCACCAATCGCCAAATTAAAAATCTTCGGGGGTAAACGTGCTGGATCATCGTCTTTCTCTCGCAGCCAGCCTCTACGCTCCCTGTAAACTTGGCTGTGACATCGGTTCAGATCATGCCCTGCTTCCATGTCATCTTCTTAGGAAGGGTATATGTGAGCGCATGATTGTTTCAGACATCAGTGAAAAAGCATTGCAGCACGCGGCAAATCAGGTGCATCGCCAACACCTTGAGAGCCGCGTGCATCTTATCTGTGCAGACGGTCTTGATGCTATTGACGAACCTTGCGGCTGTGTTTCCATCACAGGAATGGGTGGTGAAACTGCTGCACAGATTCTGCTCAGTGGAAACAGTCGTCTTCAGAATTGTGTCCTGGTTCTGAGTGTACATACGGACCCTTTTCTCGCAAGAAAAGCAGTCGAAGATATCGGCTACTGTTTTACGGAGGAGAAGCTGGTATTTGACAGAGGCAGATATTATATTGTCTGGCGCTGTGAGCCCGGCGTCATGCATCAGTCCGAAGAGGAGCTACTGTATGGTTCCCTGCTTTATCTGGAACCTCCTGAAATTCTGCAGAATTATCTTCATTTCCGCATTCAAATATCCACAAAAAAATATGAAGGTTTGATCTCCGGAACTCATCCGAAGGAAGAAGAAATTGAAGAAGCCCTGCGTGCCCTTTCATTTTACAGGGAAAGACTTCGTGACATGGGAGAACAATGACTATGCAGCCTTGCATGATGGATTTTTATACCTGGATTGACCAATTTGCCCCCTTTGCTACCCAGGAGGCTTTTGACAATTCAGGTTTTCTTGTCGGAAATCCGAGCGATAAAGTTCAGAATATTCTTTTTGCTTTGGATGTCACGCAACGTGTTCTGGACGAGGCAGAACGCGTGCATGCCAATCTCATCATTACACATCATCCGCTGATGTTTTCACCTGTTCAGCATATTACGGAAGAGAATACAGAAGGACGTCTGATCGTGCGGATGCTTCGGAGTCATATCTGCCTGATTTCTGCACATACAAACCTTGACCGTTCACCATGCGGGATCAACGACACCCTTGCTTCTCTCCTTGGCCTCGAAAGCATTCAGGGAGAAGCATTTTTCCGTGTGGGTCAGTTCCACAAGCCCGTTTCCCTTCAGGAACTGATCCATCATGTAAGCACTGTGCTTCATACAACCGTGCGCATCTTTGGTCAATGTCCAGGAGACACAATCATCAAAACCATGGGCATTTCTTCCGGTGCAGGAAGCGATTTCTGGACAGACGCAAGACAGATGGGGGCCCAGGTTTTTCTTACCGGGGAAATAAAGCATCATCATGGATTGGCCATGTGTGATGCTGGTCTGGTCGGTCTTGAAGCCGGACATTTTGCAACGGAAGAGCCAGGCATTTTCGCCCTGGCGGATGCTTTACAAAGATATGTGAATGAAGTAAAATGGAATGTGACGATTTTCAAATCGGCGGTTGGTGCCTATGCCTTTCCAACCGTTCCCGTCGCGGGAAGCTGAACCCGCAGTTAGGAGGCCCTTATGGATAGAATGGAACAACTCTGGAACTACATGCAGGAAGACATCAAAGCGGACAAAATCGATTCTGAAATCCGCCGTTCCCCATTGCGCCAGAAGCTCGAAAAAACAAGGGATTTCATCCTGGACCAGCAGAAGCTCTATAAGGAAATGGAAGAACGTGTTGCCATCAGCCTTGACCGCAAAGACGGTATTGTCGATGCGCTCAAGCGCAGCGAAGAACAGCTTCATTCACTTCAGGAGCGCATTGATAACGACCCGCCCCAGGATGCAGAAGCTGCGAGATCGCTCCTTCAGGATGTTGAAAAATGCCGCAAAACCATTTCTTCTTATGAACAGGAGTTGAAACATATTCATAAGGACGGAAATGAGTTTGAAGCCAAGTCCCGCGCCATCCGTCATGATACAGCGGTGGCCAAGCAGGAATTTGACCGAATGAAGGAAGTATATAATAAGGAAGCAAAAGAAAAGAAAACACTTCTCGATTCACAGCGTTCAAAAGCCGATGCTCTGCTTCATCAGATCGACCCAGAGCTTCTGAATATCTACAATACCGTCAAGAAGCAGATTTCTCCTCCGATTGCACGGCTTGTATATGGACAATGCAGCGGCTGCAATACGTCACAGCCTTCCGCAGCACTCCGCAAGATTGATGCCGGTGATGGAATCGTCGAATGCGAAACCTGTGGACGTATCTTAATCAAGTAAATCCAAAGACAGCCTTGTGCTGTCTTTTTCAATACATCAAAAGAACAAATGTACTAAGAAAGATGATGTATTATTTGTTCACATACTCTCTGTTGAACAGAACGGTATTGTCCATAAGCAATTCTCTTTTTTCTCACCTGATTCATGCTTGTTTTGCAGGAATGCAGCTCATATTCCTTGATATTCTGTGTCAGTGTTTCTGAGAAGCCGCTTCCAGGAAATCCCTTCCTGCTCGCAAGATAGGAAATTTCTTCTTATTATGTTATACTTTAATATGGTGGATTTTCTCCATCATCTTTCTGTTTCAGGAGGTCGTATGAAACGCATCGGTGAGATCAAAGAAATTCACGGTCAGAAAATGACAGTTGAATTCTGCAATCATGAGAGTTGTGAGAATTGCCATGGCTGTGAAGGCGGTCAGAGTTCTGCCGTTCTGGAACTGGATGCATCCGGTCGGGTGGGAGATTTCGCAGAGGTTGAAATGCCAACCGGAAATGTTGTCAAGGCATCTTTGCTGGTGTATATCTTTCCCCTTCTCGGTTTTCTTGGTGGAATGGGCATCGGAGAGGCCTTGCTTCCCCAGTATTCCCCTCTTTCATCTGCATTGCTCGGTGCACTATTCTTGTTGTTTGTGGTTTTCTGGGTACATGCAGGAGAAAAGAAACGTGCAGCTAATCCTGTCTGGCATCCCACGCTTGTTCGGATTATTCCCAGAAATCTTCATGATCGCACGGAAGTCTGAGAAAGGAGCTTAATGATGAAACGTATTTTCAGCCTTCTTGTTGTTTTCTGTCTTCTGTTCAGCACGGTATCATTTGCAGATACACAGCCCAAGCCGATCGAGATCATACCCTATGATGAACTTCCACCTCTTGTCGAGGGACAGTCCCATTACCTCATGCTCTGTGTAGACCAGTGGCACGGGAAAACATGGAATCTTGGCGATACGGACGGAATTATTATTGTTACGCTCGATGAGCGCGCGCACCGTGTGATGCTGACTTCCATCATACGTGATGCTCTTGTTCAGCGCCCGGACGGCGTCATCGGAAGAATCAATTATATTGCCAAAAAATTCGGGCCCGAAGAGCTCTGCAAGACCATCTCCCAGCATTTGGGGATCCGGTTGGAAAAATATATCCTTTTTGATTTCAGTCAGATTCAGGATATCATTGATTACATGGGCGGCGTTGATATTACCATCAACTCCGAGGAAGCCTCCTACCTTCGCCGATATGCCATCCACAAGAATGCAACAACACCGGCCCTGCGTTCTTCCGGCACGTATCATTTTAATGGTCATGCTGCCGTCATTTATATGCGTATGCGTAAAGCCGGCGGGCATGGTGACTTTACCCGGACCAAGCGTGCAAGAACCGTCCTTTCCACTCTGGCTGACCAGTGCAGGACGTTCACGTTTGAAGATGCCCGGGCACTCGTAAACTCCATTGCTGAACATACGACGCTTACCAATCTCAATGCGGATGAAATGATGAATGCTGCCCAAATTGCCTTTGGTCTTAGGAATTGCACCATTGAGGAACTCCGCATTCCTCCTGATAATGCCGTTCATCCCATCACCTACGTCGGTATGGCCGCCCAGGAACTGGATTGGCCGGTCTGCCGTTCTGTCATGTCGGATTATCTGGTCAACAGTTTTCTGGTGCTGGATCCAGATGCTGAACTTGAAACCATTGATGATTTCGATGAGTTCAGTGACTTTGGCAGCTTCAGCAACTTCGATTAATTTCAGAGTCAGGAGTAATCTATGAAATGCCCACAGTGCGGTCAATGGAACCGCGCATCGATTCCACGCTGTATGAAATGCGGATGTCCGCTGGCACCCGCTGAAAACGATGAAGAGCCTGCATGGAAGAGTCAACTCAAGGATTATCAGACTCCGCCTTCCTATGTAAGGGTCGATGAAGACGGTCTGGATAATAATACACCAGACAGTCGTGATACCCTCGCTCAAGAAATGCAGGAACTGAAAATCCGCAAGGAGGAGGGTTCCCAGCGGCAGCGGCGCATGCGCAGGGATGTTGCTGAAAACACTTCCCGTCCACTTTCTTCCGCTGTTCGGACTCATATCACCCAGGAATCCTTTGATCAGTCCGGCTCTCATTCTTCCAGACGTACTTCCCGCCCCATCGCGCAGCAGGCCGTCTACGTGGACGATTCAAGAAACTATGACCCATTGTGGCGTGAAGCAGAGATGTATGGAACCCGGTTTCAGCCCCCCGTTCGGGAGGATTTGACAGGAATCGTACCTGCCCGTGTCCGGCGGTTAAGAAAATTTCTGCGTTTTCTTATGGTTCTTGGCATTCTTGCCATCTCTGGTGCAGCCATTTATTTCGGAATTCAGTATTATAACAGCCGGGTCACAGCCACGAAAGAAGAAAATGCCGCTGTCGTAGTCGCTTCGATGTTAAATGAAAACTCTGCTCATACCATCATGATTCCAGGGACAGATGGGCAGCAGATCTATATTCGTGAACTGCACACATCCTATATTGTGACCGGCGGATATGCCACCATAGAAGTAGCAGACCATACCTGGTATGATTCCCTTGAAGATTTCCTGGATGAGACCATGGAAGTCACACTCACGCCCTTTGTGAAAACTGCTTCAGGCCAGCAGAAACCGCTGGATGTCATTCACTATATTATTGATATACCGGAAAGCTATATCAAGCTGCTTTCTCCGGATGCAAACCGGGTAGAAGTTGCCTCGACAATGTATGCCATGAGGTTTCAGGTAAAACCCGGTTCCAAAGTCTATGTCAATGATTTTGATGTTTCGGACACGGTCAATTCAGAGACCGGCGAATTCTCGTACAACGCAACCGTGCAGCCGATTGGCGATAACCTTTTTGTAATCAGGGTGCGAAGCCAATATTGCCGCGAAAGCTCCATGAGTATTGTGCTCTATCGTGAAGCGCAGGAAATCCCGCTGGACCTTGCAGCGGATACATATACATCCTATACCAGCGAATATATGCGGATATCCTGCACGACGCTTCCTGGAGCAACGATCTCCATTGAATCTCCGTATACTGAAATTGATATTACCAACCTGGCTTCCACGGGTGCATTTTCCTTTTATGCACATTTTGATCA
>ONVN01000417.1 GCA_900321295.1 uncultured Eubacteriales bacterium | reverse complement strand
GTAGCTCAATGGTAGAGCCCCAGCCTTCCAAGCTGGTTACGTGGGTTCGATTCCCATCACCCGCTCTGTGGCTTCAGAGCAGAACAGTCGTCCGAAGGGACGACTGTTTTTCCGTATTAAGGAAGAAAGGAATGCCGCATGAAGCAAAAAGGAAATAAAAAATCCCGAAAGCTTTCGAAGCAGGCTCAAACCATCGCAAAACAGATTGCAGCGGAGAATGCACTGTTCAATACGCTGTCCTATTGCATGGAACGCAAGGTGTTGTGCAGAGTCCTCCTGCAGGGAGAAAAATGGACACAAAACCGCGTCTGGATGATCCTTCAGGCAAGCCGAGAATTTGTCTTTGTGCTTAGGGCCACCGACTTCCAGTACACAGGATATGAGCTCCACCGCCTGACCGACCTCGCCGATGTTTTACCCGCTCCAGAGCTCACCGAGCATTACCGTCTTCTGGACATCCTGCCTCCGGAGAATGTTCCCGAGCTGAATCTCGAAAGTCTTCCGGAAGCTCTGCAGACAGTCGCCACCAAGGAAAATCTTGTCATGGTTGCGCATATCGGTCCGGATGAGGACACAAGCATCGTCGTCTGCGGTCATTTTGAAAAGCTTGGAAAGAAAAAGCTCTCCATACGTGAGCTTGATCCCAATGACCTTGCATGGTCTCCTGAGCCTATCAAGCTGTCCTATGAGCATCTGGATATGCTTTGTTTTGGCACCCCTGCCCTGCTTGCTCTTGCCCAGCTTGCCATGCCGTATGATGCATACATCCGCTCTGTCAATGAATCCGTTACGGTTCCTCAGAACATGGAGGATTTCGAAGTCGGAACGGATCTGATGGAAGGAGAAAACGAGGACCTCTTTGACATCGATGAACTGATGGGCACCGAGGACAACAGTCTTCCCGAAGACAGCAATTCAGAAGAACAAGAAACTTGAAGGCATCCGAACATACAGAAAAGGCCGAGCGTTGTGCTCGGCCTTTTCTGTATGTTCTTCTCACGATTAGTTGGTCACGCGTTCAGGGTGCTCCGCGATATACTGGAAAACTTCTCTTGCAATGGGAGCCGCTGTACTTCCGCCTCCCTGGCCATCATCGATGTCTTCCACAAGAATGCTTACAGCAATCGGAAGACTTATGTCATCGGCATAACCTACGAACCACCCATAATTGACGGGTTTCCCGATTATGGTCGACTCTGCCGTCCCGGTTTTTCCACAAATGGCCATGCTGCGCGTTCCTGCCCTGCTTCCTGTTCCACTTGTCACTACATAACGCATATAGTTCTGCAGTACGCGGGCGACATCTGTATCCATCACCTGTCTGTAGGAACGGCTTTCCCATTTCACCCGGGTTGCACCGGACGGTGTCCGAACTTCACGGAGCAGAACTGGTTCCTGCATGACTCCATCTGCACCAATCGCAGCCGCCACCATACACATATGCATCGGAGAAGCTGCAATACTGCTTTGACCAAAGCCGGATGCACCGACCTCATAATCGGACCTGCCTGCCTGAGCAGGGTATCTGCTGTTCTCAACCACCAGGTCCCTGAAAAGGAAATTATCGTTGAATCCAAAGCTTTCCGCCATCTGTTTCAGCCGTGCGTCCGTCAATTCCACAGCAAGGAAAGCAAAAATATTATTGCAGGAAACGCCGAAAGCATCCTTGAGATCCATCAGGCCATGCACCGAATTGCCAAAATCATGAATGGTATGTCCGTCCAGCTGCAGTTCCCCGGTGCATTCAAATTCTTCTTCCGCAAGCTCCGGAAGGTATTTCAGTGCCGCCGAAGCCGTCACAATCTTAAACGTGGATCCAGGCGGATAAACGGACTGTGTCGCCCGGTTCCAAAACGGCTGTTCATTTTTGTTGACCGTACCGGAAATGTTTTGTGGATCAAAAGTCGGCAGCGAAACCTGTGCAAGGATTTCCCCTGTCAGATAGTTCATAACCACAGCCGCCCCATGCTTTCCGTTTGTAAGACTGTGGTTTTCAAAGGATTCCACGATTTTCTGGCACAGCAGGGAATCAATGGTCAGGTAAAGGTTATCTCCCCTGCGTGCCTCCCCTGTGAACAGTCCGCTCAGCAGTTCCCCGAAAGAAGAATGAAATCCATAAAGATACGCCGTCTGAAACGATTCCACGCCATTCGCGATATTCCCCTGGGCATCTCCCAGTATATGCACAACTGCCCGCCTTGCCTTCGCCGTAGGCTGATACACACGGTTGCCCAGTTCATCGGTTGTTGCCAGCTGAATGCCATTCCGGTCATAGATATCGCCGGCTATCACCATTTCCTTCTGTGCCCGAACACGGGGATTCTTGCTCGAGGAGAACCAGCGGTTTCCGTATGTCGCTACGCTGTATCCGCCATATAAGGTCAGGATCAGAAAAAGGCCAAAAAACAGGATTGCCAGAAGCTTAAACAGTTTTCTCTGCCTTTTCATACCATCACCTTCCTCACATCGCTTCCGTCAGTTTCAGGTCCTCCTCAAGATCATCCTCATTGAGGCTTGCAACCCCCTGGATGAGTCCTGTCAGACACATGCTGGATACCAGCGAGGAACCACCCGAAGAGACAAAAGGCATCGTAACCCCCGTGAGAGGGATCAGCTTGATCACACCGCCAATAATGACAAACGTCTGCAGTCCAATCATCATCGTGGCACCCATGGACACCAGTCCCTGATAGCCATGTCTGGAAGCCATGGCGATGGTCGTTCCCCGCCATATGATCGCTACATAGATCAACAGAACACAGACGCCAAAAATCAGACCGAACTGTTCACAGATCACTGCAAAAATATAATCTGTCTCATACACCGGAATCGTCGTCGGGCTTCCCAGCCCCAGGCCGACACCAAGCAGACTCCCCGAAGCAAGCGCCATCAGTCCCTGGACAATCTGATACCCTGCATTCTCATAATCCGACCAAGGATTCCGCCAAAGTGCAACACGTTTCTTGACATGGGCAAACATCCGGTACCCAAGAACCGCCGCTCCGCCCCCACCCAGGATTCCGAGCATGGTCAGCGGAACATTAGCCGTTGAAGCAAAAAAGAGGAGAAGCGTCACGACATAATAGAGAAGCGCAGTCCCCAGATCTTTCTGCAACATGAGAAGGATCAGGCAGCCCACTGCACACAGAAACCATGGCAGAAACTGTCTCCTGTTCATAAACCAAGCAACCACGAGAATAAGGGATATTTTGACAAATTCACTCGGCTGTATGGAAACACTCTGAAAATAGATCCAGTTTTTGGCGCCATTGGTTTCACGTCCGATCAGAAGCGGAAGGGCAAGAAACGCAACAGAGCCGATGATCATCAGAATGCGGAGGTGTCTTAAGGAACGGAAAACACGCATGAAATAAATGCAGATCACCATGCCCACCAACCCGACACCATAATAAGCAGCCTGGTGATAGGCAAGATTGGGATTGGTCCCATAAAGGACCAGAATACCCAGTGCACACAGGAAATTGGTCAGGGAAAAAAGCAGTGTATCAATATGGAAACATTTTCCAAGAATATGTGTTCCGCCCCAGATCGCGGCAGGAACACAGAACGTGAGGGCATATCCCTGCCATGTGCTGTTCCGAAATGCCAGCAGCAAGAACGCTGTGAAGTAAAACAGCATGACCAGAACCGCAAGCCGCTCGCCGGGCTTTCTTTTTTCCCTCATGCGCGTGCTTTCCATGGTGATCTTCTTATGTTTTGGAATTCCCATCTTTTTCTTCATCCTTCACCAGATGGAGCCCGGTAAAAGGTTCCTCTTCAGTCTGTGAATCCGCATATCCGCCATATCCTGGACGGGGAACACCCTGAGATGCCACCGGCATTCCATATTCCTTCACATCATCTTCCGGCTTTCTCAGCGCCTTCCTTTCAACATCCAGACCGGCAAAGAGCCTCAGGCGAAGGACAATATCGCCTACCTGAAGAATCGAGCCATGAATCATTCTCTCACCAGGATGCTTCTTGCCGGATTTTTCCAGAACGCCATCCACATAGCACTCTCTGCCCCTGGCGGCTTCGATCATAAGACCCATACGTTTTTCAAAGGAAAAATAGAGATGCACCGGTGCAAAAGCACCGCTGGGGATCACCACATCACAATGCCTTGATGAACCAAGCATGCCTTCCCAGGGTACAGGAATCACTTTTCCTTCCTCAAGATCATTCCCCCCGGACAGTACAACAAATTCGCCGATCATCCCGGCATCCGGGAGATTCCTGAGCCGCTGATGTTTCTCCCGGTGATCTCGGTAAAGCCAAAGAAAGGTCTGAACAACAATCAGAACACCCAGCGCAAGAAACCAGTATCGCATACCCAGCGCAAGAACCGAATACAGTTCGTCCGACAACCTTTCCTCACCCCCTGTTTTCAAAAAAGCCGCTTTCTTTCGTTTTCCGAAAGAGGCGGCTCTGCATTTACTGGTTTTGAATCATCTGACGAAGATCATTGACCTGTGCAGCCATTTCGTCCGAATCCTGAATTCCCTTGCCCACCACAGAGCATGCATGAAGTACAGTGGTATGATCCCTGTTTCCAAACGCCGTGCCGATCTGTGGCAGCGACATGGCTGTTAAATCCCGCGTCAGATACATTGCAATCTGGCGTGGAACTGTAATCTCCCGCTTTCTCGTTGCGCTCGTCAGATCCTCGATGGTTACGCTGAAATACTCGCAGACCGTCTGCATAATCATTCCCGCGGTAATCTGACGGTGCTTTTCACCGCTGAGAATATCCCTCAGAGCGATCCGGGCCAGGTCCATAGTAATCGGTTCAGAAGAAAGCTGTGAATACGCAAGCAATTTGTTGAAACTGCCTTCCAGTTCACGGATGTTGCTGTTCACATGATCCGCAATCAGTCCGAGCACTTCATCCGGTACCGTTACTCCTTCAGAGATCGCCTTTGCCCTGAGAATGGCAGTCCTGGTTTCTACGTCCGGCCGCTGAATATCTGCAATCAAGCCCCAGGCAAAACGGCTGCGAAGCCGCTCTTCCAGCTTGGCAATTTCCTGCGGCGGTTTATCGCTTGTAAGGATGATCTGCTTTCCATGTTCAAACAGTTCATTAAAGGTATGGAAGAATTCCTCCTGCGTGGAATCCTTTCCGGCAATAAACTGAATATCGTCCACCATCAGGATGTCCACATTCCGGAATCGGTTGCGGAACTGTGTGTTCCTGCCCTGCTGAATTGCAGAAATCAGCTCATTGATGAATGTCTCAGATGTTACATAAAGTAGACGTTTTTCCGGATACTGCTGTTGTACATAATGACCGATTGCATGCATCAGATGCGTTTTCCCAAGTCCCACGCCGCCGTGAATAAACAGGGGATTATAAGCTTCTGCAGGATTCTCGGCTACAGCTACAGCGGCAGCATGTGCAAAGCGGTTGGCACTGCCGACAACAAATGTATCGAATGTGTAGTGCGGATTCAGCTGGATAATTCCGGGCGTTTCTTCCACCGGTTTCTCCGTCTGCTTGAGTTCCGCTTCGGTACGAATATCACACGTGACCCGTCTCCCGGCAGCCGTTGTAAGCGCCGTAATAATCATGGGCTGATAACGGTTGACCAGCATGGTTTTCATCTGTTCCATGGCAATCCGGAGAATCAGAACATCGTCCTCCATTCGGACCGGTGTGAGGTTGCCTTCGATAAACGTGGAATACGTCACGTGATTCATTTCCTTGCGCATCAGCGCACACGCTTTCTCCCACAGCTCATTGCCATCCATTGAAATCCATCCTTCATGAACGTGTCACAAATTTGTGATACGTTTGTCACAATTCATCATCAGTGGCGTTTTTCCACAGTTTTTCCCCCGATGCCCGCACGAAGCATGTGGATAATCTCTGTGGATAACCAACTGTGTACAGTATAATAACATGATTTGTTAGAATTTGCAAGGATATAATGTGACAAGTTTGACACAATCTGTTGATAACTTTATTCACAACTTCTTGTGTGAACCGCATCTTCTTTCCACAATTCCTGTTGATAAGTCCAGGGAAATATGTGAATCCTGTGTATAATTGTGCTATTTTTCAGGCAAATATGACATAATGTGTGACAAGGAATTCCCCGAATCACGTCGAAAAGAACGACTGGAAAGGAGCGGGCCGCCATGAAAGCCACCGTCAGTGCACAGGAAGTCCAGCTGGTACTGGAAAGCAAAATCGGAAAAGAGCTGTCTTCTTCCGAAGACTTTTCCAACACGATTGCCGATTTTCTGAACACTTGGACTTTTCAGCCAGATGAACTGTCCGACTATGCCAAAAAACTTGAAGACACCATCTTTCAGGAAATCTACACTCGGCTTGGCCGCGGAATGCGTTACCGTTCAAGAAACGGTCAGGTCATCCATATCTACTCAGATGATCTCCCGGAACTGGCTGACCGGTGTCTCGCACTGCTGCTTCCGCGCTTTTCGCCTTCAGCCGAGGCCTATGCTGTTCTTCAGCCGCTGGCCTTTGACAGTGGGTCCTATGCCGCCATGCTGACTCTTTACCGCCGTTATCCAGAGCAGCTGGGCGAAATGAACCTCAGTTTTATTGCCCGAATGATGACACAGCGTGCCCAGGCTGAGTGTCTGCCCCAAATTCTGTATCCCTGAGCAAAACGTTGAAAGGACTCTCACACATGAAGAAAACCCTGTCCCTTGTTCTTTCCCTGATTCTTCTCCTCTTTCCGATCCTGGCCTGTTCCGAGACGGTCACTGCCTCTTTCTTCCCGATCT
>ONVN01000418.1 GCA_900321295.1 uncultured Eubacteriales bacterium | reverse complement strand
GGAACCGGACCGACATCTTCTGATGCTGCAAGAAACGAAAGGCCGGAAATCAACACGGCAAGCAATGTGGATGCTTCAAAAGCAAACAGGGGAAGGGCCCCCTTGACGGAGGTCATAAACAGCAGTAAGGAAATAAAGGTGTCTGTAAGCATCTGTAAACCGTCGAACAGGAAGAACCAGATCCCGATGGCGAGAATAGACAGAGATACAATTCCAATCATCAGGCTTTTGCGGAGAGATGCCAGAAAAAATAATGCGCTGACGCACGCAAAAACCAAAAGGCCATGGCCGATCAGTTCCGGCAGCCCGAAAAATGTGAACACGCATAGCAGGAAACCGACACCCAATAAAATGGTGAGCATGATATGATGCAGGGATTCATGGACCTTCTGACGCAAAGGAATTCACCTCCTTTTTATCCGGAAGTCAGGTGGTTTCTGAAGGTTTTACATAACAGACTTCACAATCAGCATTCTGCATGCGGCTCACGAAGGGAAGCAGATTCGGATCAGATGGAGTGAAAGTAACGAGATAAAGACGCAGAGAGGGACCCATACGGCGCATCTGGCACATGATTTCAACCAGTTCCCCGTTTAAAGACGAGGTGATGATGGCAGTTGCGCCGCACCTTCTCAGACGGCGGGATTCAATGAGCAGGACTTCTTCAAACGATGTCCCGTTCGTCCATTGCATACGGGCAAGGTTTTCCGCAAGCAAAGGAAGTCCCATACGCCCATCTAGTTCAGTTGGATGAGCCCCAAGGAGCGGTGCCTGAATGGCATGATCTCCGCTGAGTTCTTTTTTCATGATAGAGAAGGCAGTTTCCAGCAGTGCATCCTGAATGGCAAGGGATTCGGGTTTTTCACAATTCAGGAGAAGCAGGGCATCGGGCAGGACTGGTTCATCGAATTTACGGACCAGCAGTTCCTGTTTTCGTGCCGACAGTTTCCAGTGAATTTTCTTCATTGGATCACCGGTCTGGTAGGAGCGGATATCGGAAGGACTGGTAATATCCTCATTGGCTTTTGCCATCGTTCCAAGTCCCGCATCCACTTGTGCATAAACAAGAGGAGCCACTTCAAAGTCAAGGGGAAGAACAAGAAGATCTGGATGGCTGGTTCGGGGAACAAAATCGGTATGATAGAGTCCGAACAGATCGTGAATCGTACAGAGATTGACTCCTGGATGCATACACCCGGCATGACGTGCAGGAAAAGAAAGAGAAAACTGTTTCGTGTAGATGCTGCATGGAATATCCAGTGTAGATTCTGATTCGACATCATCGATACTGACCTTCAGGTGAAGGGAAGATACAGGAAGCATGGAGCGGAAGCGGACAGAGAGTGTGAGTGTTGCATGATCTCCTCTGCGAACGTGATCTGTCTGCAGCTGCAGCTGGACACTCAGACTTCGTCTTGCAAGCAGGACAGAAACCGGAGCATAGATCAGAAGGAGTACCAAAAGGAACGCCGGTGCAAGAAAAGCAGGGGACCCAGTTGAAAATGCAAGCAGGAAAAGAAAGAGACTGGCCGCTGCTGTGAAAACATAGGACTTTGTCATACTCTGACCGGGACAGCAACATTCTGCAGGATGCGACGAAGTACCTGATCTGCTGTCACGCCTTTCATTTTCGCTTCGGGGCTGAGAACAAGCCGGTGGGCAACAACTGGCAGGCACATATTCTGTACATCTTCAGGAATAATGTAATCCCGACCGCTGAGAAGTGCATAAGCCTGAGCGGCATGGATAAGAGCAATTGCTGCACGTGTGGAGGCACCGAGCTGAAGTCCGGGCTCACGGCGTGTAGCGGCTGCCAGTGTGGCAATATAGGAGCGAACTTCCGGAGAACAATAGATTTCTTTAACCATTGACTGCATCTCGACGATATGGGATGCATCGCAGACGGGCGTAATCGTATCCATCGGGTGCTGAACGCCTGAATAGCGCTCAAGGACATCCATTTCCTGCTCAATGGTCGGGTATCCCATCGAAATCCGCAGGAAAAAGCGGTCCATCTGCGCCTCTGGAAGCGGATAGGTTCCGACAAACTCCCCCGGGTTCTGCGTGGCTAAAACCATAAAGGGCTGGGGGAGGTAGTGTGTGGTTCCATCCACGGTAACCTGGTGCTCCTCCATGGCTTCAAGCAGGGCCGACTGGGTTCTGGGACTGGTTCGATTGATTTCGTCGGCAAGCACGATCTGACTCATGATCGCGCCTTCACGGTACTCCATTTCACCGGTTTTGAAATTGACCATGGTAAATCCGGTAACATCGGATGGCATGAGATCCGGGGTGAACTGGATTCTGCGGAAAGAACAATTCAAAGAACGTGCAAGTGCACTTGCCAGTGTAGTTTTTCCCACACCAGGGACATCCTCAATCAAAACGTGTCCGCGACAAATCAGTGCAATCAGGGCGAGCTGGATGGCATCCTCCTTGCCAACAAAAACACGGCTGATCTGATGTTCAAGCGATGCG
>ONVN01000419.1 GCA_900321295.1 uncultured Eubacteriales bacterium | reverse complement strand
GGAAGTGATGGAAAACAGGGAAAACAGCAGGGAGTACATTATGACCCAACTGATAAAATGGGGAAGATAGATGATGGTCTGGATGGTGCGGCGGTATCCAGTACTGCGGAGCTCGTTCATGAGCAGCGCGAGAAGAATCGGTACAGGGAACGTGATGATGAGCTGGGTAATACCAATGAAGAAGGTGTTCCAGATCACCTGACCGGCAACGGGGCTCTTGAAAAACCGGCCGAAATTATACATGCCAACCCACTCGGAAAAAACGATGCCGCTTTTGATCTTGTAGTCTTTGAAACCGAGCACAATACCGTACATGGGCATATAGCTGAAGACAAAAACAACAATCAGGCCTGGAATGATGAGGGAGTAGCGGTACCGGTCCTTCCACAAATCTCTGGCAACCGGCCGGGACCATGCCTTAAGATTTGGCAGGGAAAAGAAAGCAATGAGGGTGATGATGAGCAGCAAAGCGCCGCAGCCTGCGAGCAGAACGGGCTTCAGGCCATAGGTCATGAAATCCCATTTTTTCCGTCCGATGATGCCCGTGATAGCAAGATACCATATACCGCCGCCGGCGAGCATGAAAAAACCAGCAATCAGAAGGGCACGGATAAGATGCAGGGGACGCCGGTTTTCAGCGAATGTCGCAGTGCGATGGGGAGACGGTTGCATGATCTTGCCTCCTTTCAAAAACGATCCTATATTGCATATACTTAATCTATTCTAGCCCGTTATATTCGTTTCGTCAATGAACACAAACAAAAATAAAAAGACGTTTTTGATATATAGAAAAGTTAGGAGAAACGGATGCCGGTCATTGTGATTCCCGAAAAAGAATGGTAAGATAAAGCAGAACTATGGACCGGATTCAGAAAAAAAGGAGTTGCAGTTTCGATGAGCAAAGTATATTTTACGAAAGAAATCACACCTGAGAGCCTTGTACGTATGTATGAAGTACTTGGTGTTCAGCTCAAGGGAAAGATCGCAGTGAAAATGTCCACCGGAGAATCAGAACACAGCAATCATCTGCGCCCGGAACTGATTGGCCAACTGCTCAGCAGACTGAACGGAACGATTGTGGAATGCTGTACAGCTTATGGAGGAAGCAGGCAGGATGTGCACAGCCACTGGAATGAAATTCATAAGCGCGGATTTGAAAAGGTTGCTCCTGTGGATATCATGGACGAATTTGATGAGTTTGATATTCCGATCGAGAACGGCTTCCATCTGAAAAAAGATATTGTGGGTGAACATCTGAAAAACTACGATTCCATGCTCATTCTGTCCCATTTTAAGGGCCATGTTATGGGTGGTTTCGGAGGTGCACTGAAAAACATTGCCATTGGGATTGGATCCACGCATGGCAAAGCGCTGATTCACTCTGCTGGTGTGACTACGGATCCGGAAAAATGCTGGCAGGTCGGAACAAAGCAGGATGATTTCCTGGAGTCCATGGCCGATGCCTGCAAGGCCGTGATAACCTATATGCATGCCACCAAGGGATCGGACTCGATGCTGTATATTTCGGTCGCCAATCGTCTTTCAGTGGACTGTGACTGTGACGGCAATCCTCATGAGCCGGAAATGGGCGATCTGGGTATTTTTGCCTCAACAGATCCTGTCGCCCTCGACCAGGCATGCTATGACGCTGTCAAGAATTCAAAGGACCCGGGCAAGGCAGCTCTGGTTGAACGGATGGATTCCAGACATGCTATCCGCACCGTGGAGGCCGCCTGTGAACATGGTCTTGGCGAAAGAACCTACGAATTGGTGGAAATCTGAGCTTCTCAAAGAATGAAATGAATTGCCAACGGCATGCTTTGCATGCCGTCTTTTCATGACATAGGAGTTTTGGCAAAAAGCAAAAAACGTTCCCGGACCATAACGGTCCGGGAACGAATGCTGTTCAGAGGAATCAGGCAAGAGTTGCTTTATGGTAGACTTTCTTACCCTTGCGGATTTTGACGCCATCCTTGAGCTGGCTGCGGGTGATCAGGGCATTTTCATCGGCAGCGGCTTCACCATTGACTGTGACACCGCCCTGCTGGATGAGCCTGCGGGCTGCACTTTTGGAGGGACAGAGCCCGCAGCGCACCATGAGGTCAGGAAGGGTGACACCTTCTTCAGGAACATCAGACTCGGCAAGCTCAGTTGTCGGCATATTTTCATCTGAACCAGCGCCGGAGAACAGGGCTGTTGCAGTTGCTTCTGCCTTAAGGGCTTCCTCTTCTCCGTGAACAAGCGTGGTCAGCTCATGGGCGAGAATCTTCTTCTTCTCATTAATGCGGCTGTCGTCCCAGTGATCCATTTCTTCAATGGTTTCCAGGGGCAGGAAGGTCAGCATGCGGATGCACTTCATCACATCGGCATCATCCACATTGCGCCAGTACTGATAGAAATCGAAAGGATTTGTTTTGTTGGGGTCAAGCCATACAGCGCCTTTTGCTGTCTTGCCCATCTTTTTGCCTTCACTGTTCAAGAGAAGGGTGATGGTCATGGCAAAAGCATCTTCCCCACGCTTTTTGCGGATCAGTTCTGTTCCGGCCAGCATGTTGCTCCACTGATCATCGCCGCCGAACTGCATATTGCAGCCGTAGTGATCGTGCAGGTACAGGAAGTCATAGCTCTGCATAATCATGTAGTTGAATTCCAGGAAGCTCAGGCCGCGCTCCATACGCTGCTTGTAGCATTCTGCACGAAGCATGTTGTTGACAGAGAAGCAAGCGCCGACATCACGAAGAAGGTCCACATAATTCAGACTCAGGAGCCAGTCGGCATTGTTGACCAGGATTGCCGCATCATCACCAAAAGTAATGAAGCGTTCCATCTGCTTTTTGAAACACTCACAGTTATGCTGAATGGTTTCAGGCGTAAGCATGGAACGCATATCCGTGCGTCCGGAGGGATCACCAATATAGCCGGTGCCGCCCCCGACGAGCACAACCGGCTTGTTGCCAGCCAGCTGCAGACGACGCATCAGACAAAGGGCCATGAAGTGACCGACATGCAGAGAATCTGCTGTAGGGTCAAAGCCGATATAGAATCTTGCACCACCGTTATTGATCAGTTCCCGGATCTCGGGTTCGTCTGTGACCTGAGCAATGAGACCGCGTGCCTGCAGTTCCTCATAGATTCCCATGGATATTCCTCCTCTAAAGTATTCCGGGATTCATAAACATGGCCAGACAAGATGCCATCTTGTCTGGCCGCTGATAAATGATCAACTTCCCGTTCCGAAGACAAGTGCCTTCTTACACGGCACCATAGTGCCTCCGATGCATTTAGGATTCTATTGCACAAAGTGTAAAATGTCAATGTTTTCGTGACGGAATTATGCTATAATCCTGAAAACCGACGAGGAGGACAGCAATGTGAACGGAAAGCTTGCAGCCTGGCAGCACCGGGTGAAAAAACGATACATGGCACTGATCCTGCTTGCCTTTATACTGACGACCATGACTGCCGTTTCCATGCAGGACCGTGATTCATATACGCTGGCTTCTGCAAGAGCAGAAAAACCTTCCCGTGTGGAGTTTTCCAGGGAAGGCATGGCGGAATGGCAGGTTCAGGAGGGAAGAAAAGGAGTAACCTTTCGTGCCAGGCAGCCGGGAGATGTGACAGCAAAGGTTTACTATCCCGGAGCCGACGGAGAAACTGTCTTGGAATATCAGCTTCATGTGGATGACAATCTGGGACTTTCCGTTGGTCGCGGACGTTTCGCGGGAGACAGGATGATCATTTTTTCCGTTATGACGATGTTTGCCGCAGGAACGCTTGTCTCCGTCTATACATCCATTGAAGCCCACCGAAAAAAGGCTTTCAGCTATACCATGGTGGCTGCCGATGCGCTTTCTCTGATGCTTGTCTTTCAAACGGTTTTTCTGTTTGCCGCCCTTTTTGACAGTGCAGATCTCTCCCTCGCGGCTTTCTTTGCGCAGGTTCATGCACAGGGAACAAGGTTTGTTGCCTATACATCGTTGATCATGATTGGGCTTGCAGTCTGGCTCTGGATCAGCAATGTTGTTCTTCTCTGGCGGGAAGGTTTTTCATGGCGGAATATGCTGGGGATTGGGCTTGGCGCACTGTGGGGAAGCGCTTATCTGATTCATGCACTGATTGTCTGGTCGGGAAGCAGTTCGATTTTCCTGATGATTCTGCAGACGATTGTCGACTATACGATTGCTTATTTTGAGTGTGTCTTGTTTGCTCTTGCCCTCAGTGGAATCCGGGCTGCTGTGCATGTACCTCCCTATGACCGGGACTGTATTGTTATCCTCGGCTGCCAGCTGCGGAAAAACGGGACGCCGACGCCATTGCTCAGAGGAAGACTGGACCGGGCACTCGCATTTGAAGAAAAACAGTTTGCCATGACAGGCCGGCATGCTGTGTTCATTCCGTCCGGTGGCAGGGGGAAAAACGAAGTATGCACGGAGGCAGCATCCATGGCTGCCTATCTGGAGGAAAAAGGGGTTCCCGTGGAGCGCATCCTGAAAGAGGAAGGGTCGACGAACACGCTGCAGAACATGGAGTACTCCATGAGGCTGATCCGTGAGAAAATCCCCGGGGCCAAAGCAGCTTTCTCCACAACCGGCTACCATGTTTTCAGATCGCTTCTCTGGGCATCAAGATGCGGCTTCGAATGTGAAGGCATGGGCAGCCATACCAAATGGTATTATTATCCCAATGCTTATCTGCGGGAAATATTGGGTTTGGTAGCGGCGCATCATGCGGTTCTGTGGGGACTGCTTGTCGTGGTCGGTGTTTACCTGCTGTTTGGTCTTCTCGCACAGGTACGCTGAAAAAGAAAACTCAGTATGGTTATTCCCATAGGAAAAGGACTGGCAACATCAGGGTGGCCAGTCCTTTGTCTTATGTAACTTTCCGATAATCACGCGGTGTCATGCCGTATTTCTTTTTGAAGGCATCCTTGAAATAATTGCTGTCAGAAAATCCGCAGCGCAGTGCGATTTCGGTGATGGAGTCGCTGGTGGAGACAAGATCCAGTGTGGCATGATTCAGCCGTATAAATACCAGATACTCATGGAGTCCGATACCGGTTTTTTCACGGAATCTGCGACTGAGGTAATTCGGAGAAAAGCCGGCTGCTTCCGCGATGTCGGCTGTCCCGATCGGATTCATGTAATGGTCGCAGATATATTGTGCTACAAGAATAATCTGACGGTCTGTGGTGTGAATGTTCTCGGGCGTATCGCTCAGGAAGGTGCAGATTCGGCTGCACAG
>ONVN01000421.1 GCA_900321295.1 uncultured Eubacteriales bacterium | reverse complement strand
GAAACGATCTCCTGGAAAGCCTTGGCCTGAAGCAGAAGCCCGTCGATAACAAGATCTACGACCGGCGGTCCGACGAATGGTGGAACAGCTGATCCCGGACGAACCGGAAGCAGTTCCCACGGTCCCTGTGCCGATACTGTAATCTGCAGTGTCGTACACAGGGACTGTTTTCTTTTCCGGATTCTGCTTTTCCGTCTTCTGCACACGAAGCCTGCCGTTTCGTTCCTGTATTTACAGGGACTGTGCAGGACTGCTATAATGCAGGAAGAATCTGTATCAGGAGGCGGTCCCATGCCGGATGCCAGAAAGACCGTTGCATACTATGACAGGAATGCCGAGGCGTTTGTTTCCGGCACCCTTTCCGCCGACATGTCCGAAACAAGGTCACAGTTTACTTCCCTGCTGCCCGCAAACGCCCGCATCCTGGACTTTGGCTGCGGGTCCGGCCGCGATACGAAGGCCTTTCTGGAAGCCGGATACCGGGCTGAAGCCACCGACGGGTCGCACGCCCTGTGCGAAATGGCGTCCGCATACGCAGGAATCCCGGTGGTACAGGCCGATTTCCGGGATCTTGACGCTGTGGAACGGTATGACGGCATCTGGGCCTGCGCTTCCCTGCTCCATCTCCCCCGGGCGGATCTTCAGGATGTCCTCCGGAAAACGGAAAAGGCACTGAAGCCCGGCGGTATCCTGTACCTGTCCTTCAAATACGGCAGCTTTGAAGGCATCCGGAACGGGCGGTATTTTACCGATCTGACCGAATCCTCGCTGAATGCCCTCCTGCAAACCGTGCCCTCCCTTCAGAAGGTCCGTCTCTGGTGTACCCGGGACGTCCGGCCTGACCGGGAGGATACAGAATGGCTCAATGCCCTGCTCCGGCGCATCCCTTCCCCCGACGCATCACCCTGACAAGGAGGAGCACACCATGAACGGATTTTTTCACTCCGCATACCGTTTTTTTCCGACCGAAGAACTGACGCCCCGGGGATGGCTGCGGCGGCAGCTGGAAATCCAGGCGGAGGGGCTGAGCGGCCACCTGCATGAGGTGTGGCCGGACATCCGGGATTCCGCGTGGATCGGCGGGCATGCCGAGGGCTGGGAGCGCGTTCCCTACTGGCTCGACGGCTTCCTTCCCCTGGCTTACCTGCTCCGGGATGAGCGCCTGATCCAGACCGCCCGGCGGTACCTTGAGGCGATTATGGACGCCCAGCAGGCGGACGGCTGGATCTGTCCCTGCAAACCGGAGGACCGGGCCCATTATGACACCTGGGCCGTCATCCTGATCTGCAAGGTCCTCATGGTATACCACAGCTGCAGCGGGGATGAGCGGGCCGTCACCACAGCCCTCCGCGCGATGGAAAACCTGTTTGTCCATCTTCAGTCCCACACCCTGTTCAACTGGGGACAGAGCCGCTGGTTTGAGGCGCTCCTGCCGCTCCAGTGGCTCTATGAACGCCATCCGGAACCCTGGATGGAGGAGCTGGCCGTAACCCTGTATGCCCAGGGCTTTTCCTGGAAAGCGCTGTTTGAACACTGGCATGATCAGGAACCGGACCCGCACGGTGTCTGGCGCCATCCGACGCATATCGTCAACCTGATGATGGCCCTGAAGAGCGAGGCCGTGGTTTCCGGGATGACCGGAGACGATCCGGATGCCTTTGCGGAAAAGATGTACGCCATGCTGCAGGCGCATCACGGCACCCCGATCGGACATATCCAGGGGGATGAATGCCTGACAGGCAGGAGCCCAGTCCAGGGAACGGAGCTCTGCGCCATTGTGGAGCAGATGTACTCCTGTGAAATCCTCGCTTCCATTACCGGGAAAACGCACTGGCTGGATCTGCTCGAACAGCTGGCCTTCAACTCTCTCCCGGCGACCATCTCGGCGGATATGTGGTCCCATCAGTATGTCCAGATGCTCAACCAGATCGCCTGTACCGTCCAGGAGGAGCCGCCGGTTTTCCGCACCAACGGCACGGAGTCCAACCTGTTCGGCCTCGAACCGAATTTTGGCTGCTGTACCGCCAATTTCAGCCAGGGCTGGCCGAAGCTGGCCCAGACAGCATTCCTGAAATCCGACAGGGGGATTCTCTCGGCCGTCCTGGTTCCCTCCCGGGTGGAAACCGAAATCCACGGGAACGCCGTCGCTGTTACGCTGGATACGGACTATCCCTTCCGGGACACCCTGCACTATGCAATTCACTGTGAACAGACGGCCGTGTTTGAATTTTCCATCCGGATTCCGGGCTTCGTGCAGTCGGCCGTGGTAAACGGTGTGCCGGTGCAGCCGGGCATCCTCTGGAAACAGGAGAAAACCTGGTCGGACGGGGAAACCGTGGAGGTCCGGCTTAAAATGCAGCCGGCATGGATTTCCGGATTCGGCGGCCTCCGGTGCCTGCAGCGCGGACCCCTGTTCTATGCCCTGCCCATCCCGGAGCATAAGGAAAAATGGGAGTATATCCGCAGCGGCGTGGAGCGGAAATTCCCCTATTGTGATTACCGCATCTCCCCCACCGGCGAATGGCGTTACGGATTTGCCGGAGAGGAGACGGAAATTCTGGAAAACGAAATCTCCGATCTCCCCTTCTCCCGGGAGCACCCGCCTGTCCAGATCCGGACCCGGATGGGCCGGGTGGCGTGGGAAACCTATTCCGGACAGAGGGAGGTCTGTGCTGAGCTGCCTGGAGACCGGATGGATCTTTCTCCGGAAACCCATCTTCTTCAGCCCTACGGATGCACGAACCTCCGGATGACCCTGATGCCGTTTGTTCCGGCCAAGGAAGAACCCTCCGGTTCGTGAGCCGGAAGGTTGAATGTCTGCACGCCGGATCGCTCCGGCCGTTTCAAAACGGAACATGCGAAAAAACCGAAAAGGGAGAGCACGGATCTGCTTTCTTCCCTTTTCGGTTTTTCCTTTTTTCCCGGTTTTCCGCCCGGCAGGCTTATGGCTGCTCCGCACGGTATACACACCGGCCGCCGAGATAGCACGCAGAAATCGCCACCGCATGCAGGTCCCGCGGCGGGACATTGAACGGATTCTGTTTCAGAACCGTAAAATCCGCAAGATACCCCGGCGCTATCCTGCCCTTGATCTTCTCCTCAAAGGATGCCTCGGCTCCATGCACGGTGAAGGAGTCGAGCGCTTCCGCCACACTGAAGGCCTGCTGCGGCAGATAAGGTCCGGTTCCGTCGAGGCTCGTCCGCGTCACGGCGCATTCAATGCCCTCCATGACATCCGGCAGTTCCACCGGACAGTCGGATCCGTTGGAGACGCTGAGCCCGGAATCCAGGAGCGTTTTCCAGCTGTAACTGGTGTCCGCGAGTTCCTTCCCGGCCCGGGCTTCCACGATATGGTTGTCATAGTCCAGGAAAATGGACTGGGCATAGATATGCACACCGAGTTTCCGCATGCGTTCCAACTGGTCCGCCCGGGTGATCTGGCAGTGCACAATTCCGTGCCGGGGGTCCTCCCGTGGATGGGCCTTCTGGGCACGTTCCATGGCGTCCAGGACCCGGTCCAGGCACGCGTCCCCGATGGCATGAACCGCGGTCTGCATGCCGGCCGCATGGGCCGTCCCGATGAGGTCATTCAGGTCCTCCCCGGAGAACAGGGAAAAGCCGGAAGTCGAGGAATCGTCCGCATACGGACGGGAGAGATGGGCCGTGCGGCTGCCCAGGGACCCGTCGCCGACAATTTTGAGGGGCCCGATGCGGAACATGTCGCTGCCGGTCCCGGTTATGTTCCCCGCCGCGATGAATGCCCGGAGGGAGGCCACGTCCATGTGCTGCGCCTGCTCATACACCCGGACCGTGAGCTCCCCGCTCTCTGCCATCTCTCGGTACACTTCATTGACGGTTTCCCAGGAAACGCCCTGGAAGACCTGATAGTCGTCTGTCTGCACACTGGTGATGCCGTAGGCATTCACGGCCCGGCAGGCCGCGCGCAGCATCTCCCGGATTTCCTTTTTTCCGGGGGACGGCAGAACCCGGAAGGCCAGTTCCATGGCATTGTCATACAGCCGCCCGTCCGGTTCCCCGTCCTCCATCCCGATGGCTCCGCCTTCCGGGGAAACCGTTGCAGCGCTGACCCCGGCCAGTTTCAAGGCCGGTGTGTTGAGCACGCAGCAGTGGCCGCAGGCACGGGTCAGCATGATGGGGACCTCGTTGGAAACGGCATCCAGGTCCGCTCGGGACGGCATCCTGTTTTCATCCTGAAACAGGTCCTGGTTCCATCCGCGCCCGATGAGCCACTGACCTTCCCCGGGTGGATTGTCCCGGAGATAGTCCCGGACATAGTCCATCATCCCGGAGAGGCTGCGGGTATGCTCAGCAAGTCTCGCACAGCGCAGGGTATTTCCGTAGCTCAGCAGGTGCATATGGGAGTCATTGAATCCCGGGGTGACAAAAGCCCCATGCAGATCCACACATTCGTCTGCATCGGAGATTGCTTTGAGAATTTCGTCCCTGGTCCCCGTTAACCCGAATTTTCCCTCCTCAACCACAAACGCCTCACACAGCGGG
>ONVN01000423.1 GCA_900321295.1 uncultured Eubacteriales bacterium | reverse complement strand
CGTTTGCGGTTCTGAGTATCGTTCATATGGATTACCTCCAAAGGCATATAACAATTCGACTAAATATACCATGTTTTCACTTATTCTTCCATAGAATTCTCTGTGTTTCTTCAAAAAAACCAGTAAAAAAGCATATCCGGATCGAAATAAACCGAAGTCGGCACAAATAAACCAAATTCGGTTTTAAGGAATGTCATGATCATGTTATAATATTACCGGGCAGGTGATGTTTTGAAAGCTTTGGTTTTGGTCATACTCTTGCTATTTGGTTGTGTCTTTTCCACTCCTGCTAATGCAGACTTACCATTGCTGATACGAGCTGGCGGTAGCTTTGGCTACGCACGTTCAGCCGAAGGAACGATTTGGGTATGGGGTGACAATGGAAGAGGTCAGCTCGGTACTGGCAATACCGCACGAGTCCGAACGCCTGTTCCTGGTGCCTATGGAATTGATGGAAATGAAGTATTGGATATTGCATGTGGAAATATTGCTGTCCTTTTTCTCATGAAAGATGGTTCTGTCTATACATGTGGAGCCAATAATTATGGTCAGCAGGGACAAGGAGACAATCAATCTTTCATCAAAATCCCGACTCATATTCCGTACCTTCAGAATATTACAAAAATAGCCTGCGGTTTTGGTCAATGCCTCGCACTTGACAAAGACGGCCATGTATGGTCGTGGGGACGTAACAGCAATGGTCAGATTGGCAATGGAACAAAGAAAAGCCAGAATCAGCCGGTTATGCTGTCCCTGAGCAACATAGTCGATATTCAGTGCGGTGGTAAATTCTGTATGGCAATGGATTCTGAAGGAAATATCTACGGTTGGGGAGACAACGAATTCGGTCAGCTTCTCGATGCCTCACGTGGTTCGAATATTCTGTCCCCTACTCTTCTATCCATTTCTGGACTTTATACGCAAATTGCATGTGGTGGCGATACTGCTTTTGGTGTGGATTCTGAAGGTATCCTTTGGGCTTGGGGACGTAATGATTATCTGCAATTAGGAACTGTCCGCGCCAAGGGTTATTCAAATGTTCCCTTACAGGTTCAGTTCCCTGAATCTGTTGTTACGAAAGAAATCAAAGCATACAATGCCCATTCAGCTGCAATATCTGACGATGGTGGTCTTTGGCAATGGGGCAGTGTATATCATGGACAAATGGGGATCGGAAAGCAGCCGTCAAGATCCGTTCCAATTGCTGCAAGTCCCGAATCAAATGTTATTGATTGTGCAGTCGGGAGCCTGCAAAGTTATGTACTGCTTGATGATGGCACGCTTCTTTCTGCTGGATGTAATGAGTATAGTCAGACCGGTGCGTTCAAGCATCGCACTGACTATTATGTACTATCTTGGGAAGATACTGGTCTGAATCTGAACACTGGATTATGGATGGACCCCAAAAACGACTGAGGTGGTATCGTATGCATGGTCATATTGCGTGTCTTATGGCACTTCTTCTTGAGTCTATCACAATATTTGGCTTTGCAGCAGTTTCCATGGCAGAACCTGTTGCAGAGGATATTGCATCCTCTTGTACTTTTCATGCCTCAAGCAATGATAAACTCTTCCGTCTCACAGATGGAAAGCTGAAATCTTCCTATGAAGGAAAAGCGTATAAGCAAAACTGGATTGAAATAACAGCTCCCAAGAATAAACCAATATATGGTCTGTATATGATATGGGATGACAAATCGTCCGAAGTTTCCCTGGAAATATGGGATCCAAAGCTCGATGCCTTTACATCATATTACACCGTGAATACAGGAAAATATCTGCATGAGTATCTCGCTCTCAACGGTGTTGAAGCGGTTCGTTTTTCATCAACTGATAACGAAGGAACCATTCCGTTAACCGAATTATCGGTCTTTTCGGAAGGAACGCTTCCAGACTGGGTTCAGGTCTGGGAACCTTCATGCACTGACGCTGATCTGCTTGTCCTTGTAACACATCCGGATGATGAGCTATTGTTTTTCGGTGGAACTCTTCCATGGTATAGTATTGAGAAAAACTTGCATGTCGCTGTTGCCTATATGACATGCAGAAATGCTACCAGATATCATGAAATGCTCAATGGATTATGGACTTGTGGAGTACATGAATATCCCTATCTGATTGGACTTGTCGATAAAACAGCAACTGTAAAAATGTCCACGACCTATAAGCAATGGGGTGGCGTCGACATAGCGCTTGATGCTGTAGCAAACATGCTGAACCAGTGTAATCCGAGTGTTATCTGTACGCAGGATTTAGGCGGCGAATATGGACATGGTGCGCATATGGCACTTGCAGATGTCTGCCTTCGAATTATCTGTAATGATGAAAGAATCCTGGAACATAAACCTCAGAAACTATATCTGCATCTCTATGAAGAAAACCCGATTCATCTGGATTGGGAAATCCCAATGTCCTCGTGTTCCGGTAAGACAAGCCTACAGATTGCTGCACAAGCCTTCCAATGCCATGAGTCTCAGCTCGGTTTATCGGCAAAAATGAAGAACGGGAAAAAATATCGTTTTGAAGTTGTTGCAGGTGGACCTCTGGATAATGGGCGATTTGGGCTTGCCTATTCCAGTGTAGGAAATGATGTTGAATGCAATGATTTTATGGAGCACGTACAAGTAAAGACACACGAAGAAAAAAGATAGCCTATTCTTCAATACGAGTTATCGTGTTTTTCTTCCATGCTTATCCTTATCTGTTTGTATCATAATAAAAAGAGCTGCAGCTTTTCGCTCCAGCTTTTTTTGCTTTACTTGTTCTAGCATGTTCCAAAAATG
>ONVN01000462.1 GCA_900321295.1 uncultured Eubacteriales bacterium | reverse complement strand
CTATATCACTTTACTATAGTAAAGTCAATAGTCACAAAACATACGGAAAACCATACTTGATTTTCCGTATGTTTTGTGGACTCCCTTACCGCTGCCCATATTCGATCTCTTAATTCTTGCCTGCAAGCCTGTACGCTTTATCATAGAAAACGGCCTGGCAATTGATGACAGGTTCAGTGCCTGGCATTCTCCGAACATAAGTACCATCGGACAGCTGGTCTCTTGCACTTGAGTTATCTTTCCACATTTGATCCATGATCCAAAGCAGCCGTTCTTTTAATGCAGGAAGCTCAATAGGAGTTGCAACTTCGACACGTCGGACTGTGTTCCTGGTCATCCAATCGGCACTGGCAATATAACATCTTACCCTGTCATCCGTTCCAAAAGCATAAATCCTGCTGTGCTCCAGAAATCTCCCCACCACAGACATAACACGAATGTTCTCTGTATATCCTTTCACACCTGCTCTCAAACAGCAGATGCCTCTGACGATCATATCAACTTTCACCCCTGCCTGACTCGCTTCGATCAGTTTATCAATCAGCACTTTATCCGATAAGGAATTGATCTTCAAACGAATGAGCCCTTGTCCTCCTGCCTTTGCAACAGCAATCTCTCCATCAATCATGTCCAGGAGCTTGTCCTGCAGACAATGCGGGGCTACAAGAAGATGCTGCATATGATCTACGGTTTCTCCACGCAGCAATGCCTGAAATACAGCCAAAGCATCAAGACCAATATCCTGATTGGCTGTTATATAGCTGAGGTCGGTGTACAGACGAGATGTCTTTTCGTTGTAGTTTCCTGTTCCGATTTGTGTGATATAACGAATTCCCTGTTTTTCGTCTTTTAATGCAATCAGGCACAGCTTTGAATGCACCTTCATATGTTCAATCCCATAGATTACATGACAGCCTGCACTTTCAAGCCGCCTGCTCCAGCCGATGTTGTTTTCTTCATCAAACCTTGCTTTCAGTTCAACAAGTACATCAACCCTTTTTCCATTCTCGGCTGCTTCAACGAGTGCTTCAACTACTTTACTGTCTCTTGCAAGACGATAAAGCGTCATACGAATAGAAATGACATTCGGATCACGGGCTGCTTCTGAGAGCATACGCAGGAAAGGTCTGATGCTCTGATATGGATAATGAAGCAAGACATCATGCTCGGCAATCTGCTCCATTACCGGGCGTTTATCATCAATATCCGGTGTGTCCTGTGGATGACGTGGAGCGTAGAAAAGATTCGCATGTGTTCTCAGGCAGTCCCGGATTTCACCAAAAAACGAAACATCCAAAGGAGAATCATATTCGTAGACCCGGTCAAAATCGAGCTGAAGTGTTTCACAGAGCCTTGCCACAATTCCTGCATCAATTTGTCTGCTGAGTTCCATACGCACAGGGCAGAGTCGTCTTCTTCTTTTCACAACCTCGACCATATGGTCCCTATAATTCAAATCCTCATCATAAATGGAATCAGCATCAATGTCGGCATTTCTGGTAATACGGACCAGTGTTTTCCCAATCAGCTTATAGTTCGGAAACAGGTCTGGCATATAGTGCAGAATCAGCTCTTCTGCCAGCATGTAGCATCCTTTGCGCTCAGGTACTTCAATCAGCCTGGGAAAAGTGGAGACATTGCACGGAACAATACCGATGCGTTCCTTTTCCTTGCCGGTTTTGGTATTCAGAACGGCGATTGCATAGATTTCTTTGTTGTTCAAAAATGGAAAAGACTGTTTTTTGCCCACAGTAAAAGTCGAGAGCAGCGGAAGAAAGTTCGTTCGGAAAATGGATCCCAGGTAGCTTTCACTTTCCTTTGAAATGGAGTGAAAGTTCACCAGGGTTATACCCTGTTCTTTGAGGCGCTCAAGAAGGCCTTCATATGCCTTATCCCTGCGTTTGCACAATTCACGTACTCGGACCATACATGCATCAATCTGTTCTCCGCTTGTCATGTATGTCTTGTTCTCACGGGCTTCATGGTCGAGCATCATCTGATCATGAAGTGACCCTATACGTACCATGAAAAACTCATCCAGATTCGATTGAAAAATCGAAAGGAAGGATAACCGCTCACAAAGCGGAACTCTCGCGTCTTCCGCTTCCTCCAGTACACGTTCGTTGAAACGCAGCCAAGAAAGTTCTCTGTTTTCAAAACATGTATTCATGTGTTTTCCTCCCTGCTAATTCAGCGCAACATGACGCACGCGTTCTGCATATTGTGTCATGGCTTCTTCTTCAATCATTTTCCGTTCTTCTGAATATTCTTCAAATTTGCGGAGTGTCTTCATACATTGTACAGCTTCTTCAAGCAAACGAACATCGCCATTTAAAAGAAAACCATTCAATTCCTGCCCTGACTGTTGGGTTCCCATGAGATCTCCCGGGCCCCGTATTTCCAGATCTTTTTGCGCAACAAGGAATCCATCATTGGTCTGTGCCAATATCCTGAGTTTTTCTGTTTCATGGGCCAGAAGAAAGCACCAGCTTTCTTCAGAACCACGTCCGACCCGTCCTCTAAGCTGATGCAATTGACTAAGTCCAAAACGCTCAGCATTTTCTATGATCATAATGGATGCGTTTGGTACATTTACACCAACTTCAATCACTGTGGTGGAGATAAGCACATCCAAAGAACCTTCTATAAATTGTTCCAGAACATTCTGTTTATCCACGGGCTTCTGTGAACCCCAGGTTAAACCTACGCGCAGCCCCTTCAGTTCATTTTCTGCAAGGTCGTGAAATGTGGACTGCGCCGAGCGGACATCTTCCAGCATGTCTGAATCCTCGACCAGAGGACAGACAACATAAGCCTGATGTCCTTTCTCGACTTCTGCCCGAAGAAACTCATACATTTTCACACGTTTTGACTCGGGGACAAGCCTTGTCCTGACCGGTTTTCTTCCTGGCGGCAGTTCATCCACCACGCTGATATCCAAGTCGCCATAGAGAATCAGTGCAAGCGTCCTTGGAATCGGTGTGGCTGACATCACCAGCACATGTGGTTTGTTGCCGTTTTCTTCCCCTTTTTCCTGAAGTATCGATCGCTGCCGCACACCAAATCGATGCTGCTCATCTGTAATTACGAGTCCAAGCTTTTTGTAGGTAACACCTTCTGAAATCAGCGCATGGGTTCCAAATACAATCTTCCATTCACCGCTTGCAATACATGCATGCGCTTTCTTCTTCTCACTCGGCTTAAGGTTTCCAATCAGTAATCCGACTCGAATTCCTTGTGTCTCAAAGTACGCCTTGGCGGATACAAAATGCTGTCTGGCAAGTATTTCAGTAGGGGCCATCATGGCTGCCTGCCAGCCAGATTGAACACAGAGCATAATGGCTCCAAAAGCAATGGCTGTCTTTCCGCATCCGACATCACCTTGCACGAGACGGGCCATCGCATATTGCCCACGCATGTCCTCTGCGATTTCATCAAGAACACGCCTTTGAGCCAAAGTAGGCACAAACATCAGACTTTTCCAGTAGGCATCCGGCATTTCTGCTGGAATCGTCATTATAGGTCCCTTGGAATGGCTTTCTTTCAATAGACCTATTGCCGCCTGATACATGAGCATTTTTTCAAATGCAAGCCGTCTCCTGGCTAATTGCAGATTCTGCATGTCATTCGGGAAATGACTGATGCGCAATGCATCAGCAATTGGAAGAAGTCCATGCTTTTCACGTATTCTCTGCGGAAGTGTTTCATGGCATACTTCCTCAACACTCTTCAGGCAAACAGACATAATGTCATGAATTGTTTTTGCGGGTATGCCTTTAATTGCCCGGTAAACAGGCTGAATGCACAGCGCATCGACATTCTGCGGATTCTGCAGAATATAATGGTTTTGCTTTTCAGCAATTCTGCCATAAAGCAGAACCTGCTGACCTTCATGCAAATTCTGCTTCATCCATGGCTGGTTATACCATACGGCCTGAATCTTTCCAGTCCCGTCCTGGATGGAAGTGGTTACTCTTGACAAGCCATGAAAGAAATTGATAGCAGGCTTTGCAGCAATCGTTCCCTGGATCAGACAGAAACCCACACAAATATCTGCAATTGGTGTGATTCTGGTTCGATCCTCGTAGGACACAGGCAGAAAAAACAGAAAATCGCGCAATGAGTCGATACCCATTGCGCGAAGAGCACTTAAACGTGCAGGTCCAAGTCCTCTGATGGATGATAATTCCATGTATTTTACTCCACTGAAATCAAGTAATAATACAGTGGCTGTCCACCGCTATGGCATTCCACATCGCAATCCGGGTATGCTTCACCAAGATCAGCCGCAAGTTTTTCAGCATCTTCCTGGGTGGTTTCTGCCCCATAGTAGACCGTAATGAGTTCCGAATCCTCATCAACAACAGCCTGCATCATCTTCATAGCAACATCATGAACATTGCTTCCTGAATATTCGATCTTGCCATTGTGCAATCCGATGATATCGCCCTGCTTGATATGAATGTCATTGTACTCGCTGTCACGAATGGCATAGGTGACCGTACCGGTCTTGACATGTTCCGCAGCTTCCTGCATGCGCCGTGCATTCAACTCTCCAACAACATCCGGCTGGAAAGCAACTGCAGCTGCGATACCCATCGCTACATTCTTCGTTGGGATAACATGTACATCTACGTTTTCGGCAAGATCAGCTGCCTGCTGAGCTGCAAGAACAACATTCCCGTTATTCGGAAATACATAGACAGTTTTTGCATGTGTCGCATAAATTGCCGAAAGAATGTCATCAATGGAAGGATTCATCGTCTGTCCGCCTTCAACGACAACATCAACAGCAAGATCATGGAATATCTTGGAAAAACCTTCTCCAAGAGAAACGGCTACCATGCCATGCTCTTTCGTCGGCGCTGAATGCTCCTTGCTCTGTGCCGATTCTTCAGACTCCACACCATCGCGTTTACGGATCAGCTCATGCTTGTTCTCAATGACTACATCAATGACTTCGCCAATTTCCATGCCATCTTCAATCGCCGTACCAGGGTGATTTGTGTCAACCCTGACATCCACACGACTCAGATCGCCCTTAACACGAACATGACTGCCAATTCTGCTAAGACGGCGGCGGAGAGAATCAATATCCGTTTCTTCACAGTCTTCTCCGAGATCCACAATGGAAAATCTGGTGCAATAGAGATGCGATAGATCCTCAAGGTCTACACTTTCATCATCTTCTGCTGCAGCTGCAAGTTCCGCGATAATCTCTTCAACTGTCTTTCCCTTGATAACGGCGGCATAACCCATATAGATATACATGAGACCGCTGCCACCGGAATCAACCACATTCGCCTGTTTCAAGACAGGAAGCATGTCAGGTGTTTTTGCCAGAATATCTTCCCCGGAGCTGATGATAACATCAAAAAGCGCTTCATAATCGTCCGGGTCTTTTTCCACCTGTTTCATTGCTTCTTCTGCCACCACACGTGCGACAGTGAGGATCGTTCCTTCTTTCGGCTTCATAACAGCCTTGTAAGCAAGATCAGAACCTGCTTTCAACGCCTGAACGAACTGTGCAGGTGTAATTCTTTCCTGTCCACTGACGGCTTTTGAAAAACCTCTCAAAAGCTGGGAAGTGATAACACCAGAGTTGCCTCTGGCACCTTTAAGTGCTCCTTTTGCAAGAGCATTTGCAGCTTCATCAAGTCGCAGGAATTCTTTGCTGTTAATTTCCCGAATCGCACTCTGCATGGTCAGGGACATATTCGTTCCCGTATCACCGTCCGGAACAGGAAAAACGTTCAGTGCGTCCACGGCCTCGCGGTTTTTCTCCAGCAAGGCATTTCCTGCCATTGCCATATCCCGCAACAGTAAACCGTCAATGACTTTATACTGGCTCAAAGGGGATTTCCTCCTATTCTATCATAGGCACAAGTTAAACCCGGACACCTTCGACATTAATATTTACTTTCCGGACCTTGATACCTGTCATACTCTCAAGTTTGTAGCGAACTGTATCTACCAGTGTCTTGCATACTTCTGCAATGGAGAT
>ONVN01000425.1 GCA_900321295.1 uncultured Eubacteriales bacterium | reverse complement strand
TCACGGCCGGGAATAGAATAAGGAAGTGGTTCTTCCAAAGATGCTCCCAGCAGATGAGCGGCACGCCGTCCTGATGTCATTTCATTGAGGACGGAAGGTCCTTTCCAGCATAACGCAAATCCGCCGACACGAACGTAGGGGAGCAGATATTCTGCAAGGACAGGAAGCGGAGCAACGGCACGTGCAACTGCCAGATCAAAGGAGGCACGGAGCTTCGGATTCCGGGCACCGTCCTCTGCGCGTGCGTGCATGAGGGTGACATTGGTGAGCCCCAGCCTGGAAATGACTTCCGAAAGGAAGTTCAGACGTTTTTGCTGGCTGTCCAGCAGTGTGAACTGAAGACCGGGACAACAGATGGCCATCGGCATGCCGGGAAAACCGGCTCCGGTTCCGACATCAATGACGCTTCCTGCGACCGGCAGAAGACCGGGCTGCGAGAGGGGCATCAGGGAGTCCACATAATGCTTGTCCAGCATTTCACTGTCTTCTGTTACCGCTGTCAGATCCATGCGTGTATTCCAGTCAAGGAGCAGCTCGTGATAGAGAGCGAGCTGCTCTGCTTCATGGAGTGAAACCGGGATACTACCGGAATCCAGACGTTCCAGAATGGTTCGTGCGTCCATGAAAATGCTCCTTTACAGCCTGATCTGCAGATAATGCTCGAGCCAGTATTTGACCCAGGCAAGGGATTCGCGGGCATGGTTTTTCAGCCACCACCATCCGCCCAAGGTAGGAGAACCGAGGCCGACGGCATGGAAGCCTTCGTCCTGGGCGAGGCGGAGAGCCCGGGGAAGATGATAATCCGAGGTGACTACCAGGACGGTTTCTGTCTGTCTGCCTTCAAGAAGAGCAGATGCATGCAGGAGGTTCTGGCGTGTGTTAAAGGAGGTGTCATCCATGAGAACATCTTCAGCAGGAATGCCTTTTTCAATAAGAATATGCTGCATGACATGGGCTTCGGCATCGGGCTCATCGGAACCTTTTGCGCCGCAGACAACGATCACGGCAGGATGACTCCTGTAGGCTTCTGCCGCTGCGTCAAGACGCCACTGGAGCTGGAGGGAAGGCTCGCCATCCGGCTTGACCTGGGCTCCGAGAACGATGATGGCGTCATAATTGTTCCGCGGTGCTTCCACATGGGCTTCTTTCCAGCAGACCATGCCGATCAGCCCCAGATAAATCAGGAGCGCTGCCGCGAGCAGAATGAGAAAGAATCGTACAACTGGATGATGCATGGCTCAGTTCCCTTCAAACGGTATAGTATTGGCAGACGGAGGTTCCCGTCCCTCCATGAGGCAGTCAAAGATTTCCTGCACCTGGCTTCCCATCCGGCGCACTTCTCCGAGCACCTGATGACGTCCATCTTCCGTGAGATACCAGTTGTCGGGACCAATGGACGGAACTGCGGCGGGAACCGTCAGGATTTCCGTGTCCGGATAGGCGGCCTGATAGTAGAACAGGGCACGTCTTGCATGGTAGGACCGGCAGCAGAGGATGGCGCGCTGAACCTTTAAGCCCATACTGTCGGTGACTTTCCTGGAGAACGTGGCATTTTCCCAGGTAAAGGTTGCCTTGTCTTCACGGAGAATCCGGCTGTCCGGGACGCCGAAGGAAATCAGAAGGTGACGCATCCAGGCCCACTCGGAGTCAAACTCCGGATCTTTTGTAAAGCCCTCCGCATATTTGGCATGAAATCCGGAAGGGAGAATATAAGGGGCATACCCTTCCGCATAGAGCTTTGCGGCCAGGCGGATGTGCTCATCATGACTGGACCCCGGAAGAAAAATGAGATCACTTTTCCCAGGAAGATCGCTGACAAAGATAAAACGGGATACAGCATCAATATATGCCCGGTGCTGTCGATAAAAATCAGTTTCCATGATGCCTCCATACTGCCAGTGCTTTTGCCGCCAACTCTTCCGATGCAGGCGTCAGCGCCTGAATATAGACATCACGGATATCGTCCCGGGAAAGATGCTGCGGATGATTTCCAAGCCGTTCCAGGTTCACCGAGTCGGTCAGATATTCCAGCAGTTCTTCATCGGGACATCCCGGAGGCAGAAGCCCGGTATCCATGGAGAGACCCAGGAAGAGCAGGGGAGCATCAACGGATGAAACACCCAGTACGTCTGCAAGAAGTGTTCCGGTTACGGCAAATCCGGGATCGTTGTTCAGGCGCAACCACAGATAGGGCAGTGTCAGCGCGCATGCGTCGCCGTGAGGAATGCCCATGCGTTTTGTAATCTGGTAACTCATGGCGTGGGCTGCGGTTGTGCGGGTCAGCTGAATTGCCTGACCGGCTGCATAGCTTGCATGGAGCATGGTTTCGGCTGCCTGCGGGTCTCCTTGAAGATAGGGAACGAAGACACGCAGAATCTCCTGCATGGCCGATCCTGCAATGGCCCGGCTTTCTTCGGAAGAAGCATTGGACCAGAAGGATTCAATTGCCTGGCAGAGTGCATCAAGGGCACAGGAACGCTTCATGGACACAGGAAGGGTAGCAAGCAGGGAAGCATCCAGGATAACACCCTGCGCATACAGCATAGGATGGGAAAGGGAATGCTTCTGCCCATCGACATAAAGGACTGCTGTCTGTGTGGCTTCAGAACCGGAACCTGCCGTGGTAGGCACACAGATCAGCGGAAAGGCCGTGGATCCGGGATACTGTCCAAGCAGAGCTGCAGTGGGAGAGGAGGACAGGAGCATGGCCTTGATGCCTTTGGCTGTATCCATGGCACTGCCGCCGCCGATTGCGATCAGACCGTCACAGTGCTTGCGCTGAAACATACTTGCGCCGGCAGCACACTGATCAAAATCAGGATTGGGGTCAAATCGGGAAAACACCGGTGCTCCTTTCGGGAGACGCTGAGCCCACCGCTTGGAACAGACAAAGAGGGGACGGGAAATCCCCAGGGTGAGCTGTAGATCGGAAAGCGCATCCAGGGATGTGCGGATCATCTGGGACATAGGAAACACCTCCTCAGGGCAGTGTACAGGATGCCAATCAGACTGTCAAGAAAATGCGGGGTTTGGACGGAACGGAAGAAATGCCGGAGAAGAGGCGTCGGGTATATCCAAATCCGGTTGTGTCCGGTTTGCTCAAAGACGGCCTGTCCGAAAGGTTTCTTCCCGAAAAAAAGAAACTGTGACGTCAGTCACAGTTTCTCATCGTCCATCTTCAGATTAAAACTGATTCTGCTTCATAGCAGTAAAGCACTCACGGCAGTAGACGGGACGATCTCCGCGGGGCTGGAAGGGAACCTGGGT
>ONVN01000426.1 GCA_900321295.1 uncultured Eubacteriales bacterium | reverse complement strand
TGTCAAGATCTTCACCCGTGAGAACCGCGATGAGCTCGCTCCTGGTGTCAACAAAATGGTCCGCGTCTACATCGCCCAGAAACGTAAGATTCAGGTCGGTGACAAGATGGCTGGCCGTCACGGCAACAAGGGTGTTGTTTCCCGCATTCTGCGTGAAGAGGATATGCCTTTCCTCCCGGATGGCACGCCTCTGCAGATTGTTCTGAACCCAATGGGCGTGCCTTCCCGTATGAACATCGGTCAGGTTCTGGAAGTGCACCTTGGCATGGCTGCCAAGGCCCTGGGTTGGCATATCGCCACACCTGTCTTTGACGGTGCCAACTACAACGAAATCATGGAATGTCTGCGCAAGGCCGGAATGGCTGAGGACGGTAAGTTTACCGTTTATGACGGACGTACCGGTGATGCCTTTGAACATCGTGTCACTGTCGGCATCATGTACTTCCTTAAACTCCACCATCTGGTCGATGACAAGATGCACGCACGTTCCACCGGTCCCTATTCCCTCGTTACGCAGCAGCCTCTGGGTGGTAAAGCCCAGTTCGGCGGCCAGCGTTTCGGTGAAATGGAAGTCTGGGCGCTTGAAGCGTACGGTGCAGCCAATACCCTGCAGGAAATCCTTACATTCAAATCAGACGATACCGTTGGCCGTGTAAAGACCTACGAAGCCATCGTCAAAGGCCAGAATATTCCTGCCCCTGGCGTTCCTGAATCCTTCAAAGTGCTTGTCAAAGAACTGCAGTCGCTGTGTCTTGACATCACAGTGCTTGATGCAGACAAGAATGTCATTGAAATTCCTGAACTTGATCCGGAGGATACTGTATCCACCGAACCGGTCATCAGGGATGAACAGCAGACTGCTCCTGAGTCCGAACCGGTTGAAATGCCCATTGTAAATGATGAATTTGAGGACATGATCGAGAAGGAATACACTCAGGATGACTTCGCACTTGATGACGATGAGGACATTGATGCGAACATGATGACCCTCGACCTGGATTTTGATGACCCTGGTTCCGATCTGTAAACCAAGAGCCTTCATCGGTATGAGAAGGGAGCGTGAACCCTTTTGTTTGAACTGACCAACCTTGATGCTATTCAGATTGGCATGGCTTCGCCTGAAAAAATCCGTGCATGGTCGCACGGCGAAGTCACGAAACCCGAAACAATTAACTATCGTACGCTTCGTCCGGAAAGAGACGGTCTGTACTGTGAGCGTATTTTCGGACCCACCAAAGACTGGGAATGCGCATGCGGTAAATACAAGCGTGTAAAATATAAAGACAAGGATAAGATCTGCGACAAATGCGGCGTCCAGGTCACCCGGGCAAAGGTTCGTCGCGAGCGTATGGGCCACATTGAGCTGGCTACTCCTGTGTCTCACATCTGGTACTTCAAGGGAATTCCCAGCCGTATGGGCCTTCTCCTTGATATCAGTCCGCGCACACTTGAAAAAGTTCTGTATTTTGTCAACTTTATCGTGCTTGATCCCGGTAATCAGGATCCCGCCCTCGGACCTACAACTGGTCTGAAACTGTATGACCTGATTGATGACGCAAAGTATCATGAAGTCGAAGCCCGCTGCGGCCGCGATTCTTTCGTGGCCAAGATGGGTGCCGAGGCTGTTCTGGATATGCTGCGCGGCCTTGATCTCGAAGCACTCTCTGCTTCCCTGAAAGAGCAGATTGCTGCTCTCGACAAGGGTCGCAATGGCCAGATCCGTGAAACGGAAAGCCAGAAGCGTTCCCGTGCCATCAAGCGTCTTGAAGTTGTCGAAAGCTTCCGCACTTCGGGCAACAAACCCGAATGGATGATTCTGACCGTTGTTCCGGTCATTCCTCCGGACCTTCGTCCGATGGTTCAGCTTGAAGGCGGCCGGTTTGCAACTTCTGACCTGAACGATCTCTATCGCCGTGTCATTAACCGCAACAACCGTCTCAAAAGACTTCTCGACCTCGGTGCTCCGGATATCATCGTTCGCAACGAAAAGCGCATGCTTCAGGAATCCGTAGACGCGCTGATTGACAATGGCCGTCGTGGACGTCCTGTTACAGGTCCCGGCAACCGTGCCCTGAAATCGCTGAGCGATCTGCTGCGCGGCAAACAGGGACGTTTCCGTCAGAACCTGCTGGGCAAACGTGTTGACTATTCCGGCCGAAGCGTTATCGTTGTCGGACCTGAACTCAAACTGCACCAGTGCGGACTTCCGAAAGACATGGCGCTTGAACTCTTCAAGCCCTTTGTCATGGAACGTCTTGTGGCTGAGAAAATCGCAACAAATGTCAAGGCTGCCAAACGCAAAGTGGAAAAGGCCAGCCCTGAAATCTGGGATATTCTTGAAGAAGTGATCCGCGATCATCCCGTACTCCTCAACCGCGCACCTACACTCCACCGCCTGGGCATTCAGGCGTTTGAGCCCGTGCTGGTTGAAGGTAAGGCGATCAAACTGCATCCTCTTGCCTGTACCGCTTTCAACGCCGACTTTGACGGCGACCAGATGGCTGTTCATGTCCCGCTGTCTCTGGAAGCCCAGGCAGAAGCACGTTTCCTGATGCTCGGCCATAACAATATTCTCAAGCCTCAGGATGGCAAGCCTGTTATCCAGCCCTCTCAGGACATGGTGATTGGCTGCTATTATCTCACCATGGTTGATGAGAATGATCCCCGGAAGGGCAGGATCTTCCGCGACCAGGATGAAGCTGAAATGGCCTATTTCAATCACGAAATTTCTCTGCAGACCCCCATTAAGGTCCGCATTGAGCGCAGTTTCACCCCCAAGGATGCCGATGGTAATCCCCTAAAGGATGAAAATGGTCATGTGATTGTTGAAAATGGTCAGAAGATCATCGACTGCACACTGGGCAAGCTCATTTTCAACAATGCACTTCCCCAGAACATGGGCTTCAAGCCCCGTGAATGCCTCGATGATATGTTCGCACTGGAAATCGACAGTCAGGTCGGTAAAAAGCAGCTCGCAAACATCGTTGACATGTGCTTCAATTCCCAGGGTGAACACAAATGCGCCATCGTTCTGGACCGTATCAAGGCTCTGGGTTACAAGTATTCCACCCGTTCTGCCGTTACGGTTTCCGTGGGCGATATCAAGGTGCCCAGCACCAAGGCTGCCATGCTGGCCGAATATGACGAAAAGGTCGAAGCGGTCAATGACATGTTCAACAACGGTCTTATGAGCGAAGATGAACGCTATAACAAAGTCATCGAGCTCTGGGGCGAATGCACGGCAAATCTGCGTGAGCAGATTCTTCCGAACCTTGAACAGTTCAACCCGATTCGTATGATGACCGATTCCGGTGCCCGAGGCAGTGCTGCACAGGTTTCTCAGCTTGCCGGTATGCGTGGCCTCATGGCCTCCCCGTCAGGCAAAACCGTGGAACTGCCCATTCGTGCAAACTTCCGTGAAGGTCTCAACGTTCTTGAGTTCTTCCTCTCCTCCCACGGCAGCCGTAAAGCTCTTTCCGATACCGCTCTGCGTACCGCTGACTCCGGTTACCTTACCCGCCGTCTTGTTGACGTTTCTCAGGAAGTTATTG
>ONVN01000427.1 GCA_900321295.1 uncultured Eubacteriales bacterium | reverse complement strand
CTGTGCGACAAACGAAATTTTGTGGCAGACAGACTGGAAAAAACAGAAGAGGGATACCGCCTGTCCTTCCATCAGGACAGCTGGTACTATCTTCCGTTTTATCCGTACAAGCCGGAGACGTCCGACTGGTGGGCCATGGATAATCCTCATACGAGAAAACGGTTCCAGGGTGTAGGACTGGATACCTTTGTCGATGTGAAGATGGCAGAGGACGGCATTGATGTTTCGATTCGGACAGAAGGTGTGGACTGGCTTCCGCTTCGCGTGGAACTTGGCTTCCCGGGAGGCTGCCAGCTGCGCAATGAAAACTTCCTGATGATGGGAAAGGCTGGACAGTCCATGATTCTGGCCCGCGGCCCCCTTGAAGTAACATCCTCCTCCGGCGAACGGATGGTCTTATCAGACGGTTTCGCTGAGCATTCTGCCCTCGGAAGGAGTGACGGTGCATATCCGGAGGGAACGGAACATTTTACCGTGTATATGACGGCGTATACACCCGTCGAAAAAAAGCTGCATATCGGGACCCGGCCATGTTTTGACCCCGATTTGCTCAGCGCAGGCCAGAACATCTGAAAAAGGAGGTTTCATCGGTGAAGAGTAAGGAAGCGGCACCAGCCATTGGAAAGAAAAAAAGCGGTTTCCGCTACACGCTGAAGCAGTACTGGAAATACCGCGGGCTGTTTATGATCATGATTCCCAGTGTCATCATGCTCATTATTTTCAAGTATGTCCCGATCTACGGCATACAGATTGCTTTTAAGAACTTCCGGCTCAAGGCAGGAATCTGGGGAAGCCCCTGGGTGGGGCTGGATGTTTTCAGGAAAGTCTTTGGCATGCCGATTTTCTGGCAGGCGTTCCAGAACACGCTGATTCTCGGTGTGATGAATCTGGTCATCGGGTTCCCTATGCCGGTTCTTCTTGCTCTCCTGCTCAATGAAATCCGCCATGAACGCTATAAGAAAACGCTGCAGACCATATCGTATCTGCCGCACTTTGTCAGCTGGATTACACTTTCCGGACTCTTCATTACGCTTCTGTCTCCTTCAACCGGCCCGGTTGCAGCGCTTTACAGGCTGGTTGGCGCAACGCCGTACTATTTCATGGGTGAAGTGAGCACGTTCCGCTGGGTGCTGGTGGTCACCAATGTCTGGAAGAGCATCGGCTGGGGCTCGATCGTCTACCTGGCCGCACTCTCAGGTGTAGACCAGGAAATGTATGAGGCAGCCCTGATTGACGGTGCATCCCGTTTCCAGAGAATCTGGTATATCACGCTTCCTTCGATCGCTCCCACGGTTACGATCATGCTGATTCTGCGGGCAGGTTCCATTGTCAGTGATAACTTTGACCAGGTGTTCAACATGTCCAATGCGGCTGTCTATAAAGTTGCCAACGTATTGGGTGTCTATACCTATGAAATCGGTCTGAAAAACATGAAATATTCTGAATCCACGGCGATCAGTCTGTTCCTGAATGTGATCTCCTTCGGCATGGTCATGCTGACAAACACTGTGTCCAAGAGAGTCAATGATTACGGAATCTGGTAAGAAAGGGGGAGAGAAAATGGAAATCAACAATGCTTCCGTCAAGCCCAGGATGCCGGAAAGAAAGAGAAACAACATTATCAAGCGGACAATTGGGGAAAAGATTTTCGACACATTCAATGTGGTTTTTCTCGGACTGATCTGTTTTACCTTTATCTATCCGTTCTGGTATCTGTTTGCGACGTCCATTGCCGACTCAAGCAAACAGGCGATGAGCCAGATCTGGTTCCTTCCCCAGTATTTCTCCCTGGACAGCTATAAGAATGTGCTCTCCTCCAAGTTTGTCTATCTGGGTTTTATGTGGTCCATTATCCGTACGGTGCTTGGTACAGCGGTTGCGCTGCTGCTCAGCTATCACTTTGCCTACGCCCTGTCCAAGCGGTACCTTCCCAACCGCAATTTCTGGACCCTGCTTCTGGTCTTTACCATGTTCTTTTCCGGAGGTATGGTGCCGAATTTCCTGCTGATCAAGGATCTCGGCATGATGAACAGTGTCTGGTCCCTGATCCTGCCAGGCTGTATTTCCGCTTACAACATAACCATCATGCGGAATTTCCTGATGTCGATTCCGGACAGCCTTGAGGAATCCGCACATATTGACGGTGCGAATGATCTGACAAT
>ONVN01000428.1 GCA_900321295.1 uncultured Eubacteriales bacterium | reverse complement strand
CCCATCAGCAGAAGCTGGATCAGATTGACACCCAGAACAAGGCCGAGAAGGGTCAGGCCGACGGCTGATGCAAGGCCCATGTTGGCTTTGCTGATGCCGACCATGTACAGGTAACCGACGATGGTACGGCCGACTCCACCGGGATTGTTCTGCTGCCAGATAGCAACAGACTCGGTGAACATTGCAAATCCGCCGAGAACCGTGATGGTAATTACATATATCAGAACCGGCTTGATGCCGGGAAGCGTCACACTGAAAAACTTCTGTATGGGATTGGCACCGTCGATTTCGGCGGCTTCATACAGATCGGTGGGAATGGCCTGGATTCCGGAAAGATAATAGATGATATTGACACCCATCCAACGCCAGAGTGTCATCACGATCAGCACCAGATTGCCGGTATCGGCAAACATCAGCCATTTCCGGGACTCTCCGCCGAGGGCGATCACCAGGGCGTTTACCGGAGCGGTATCCTGTGTGCCAAAGGCAAGACGGAACACGATCCCGGCAACAATAATGGAGGTCAGGGCGGGAATGAAAAAAAGGGACTTGAAGAACGGGGCAAATTTGACGAGCCCGGAGTGCAGAAGCACAGCGAAAAACAGAGGGACACTTGTCAGCACAACAACGTCCCAGAAGGCATAGCGGGTGGTTGTTTCCAGGGCCTGTATAAAATTCCGGGAGAACAGCTTCCTGTAATTGCTCAGTCCGATCCAGACACTCGTGGTGGGTCCGTCGATCCGCTGGAAGCTCATGATGATGGTGGAGATGGTGGGATACAGATAAATCAGCAGAAAGTAGAGAATAAACGGGGCGACAAAGATATAGGGAACCGTCTTTCTGCTGGTGAGAAAAGCAAGCAGTCTGTTCTGTTTCCTGGGTGATGCCTTCTGCATGCGATCAGCCTCCATAAAAGAAAACTGAAGAAAACCTGAAGAAGCCGACCGGAGGATCCCTCCGGTCGGCCCATATCGGGGATCGATTATTCGATAGCGTCCCGCAGTTCCTGAGCACAGCTCTGGGCAATGGCTTCAGGATCGCCGCCGCCGATGACCAGATCATAGGCCATATGGCTCTTGACGATGTCGCTGGCAGCAGGGAAGTATTCAGAAATGCAGGTATCCGGGATGTCATCCAGGATTGTTTTCAGCATGTCAAAGATGTCGTCGCCGTAATAGTCGAAGAACTTGTTGGGAGCCTTCATCTCTTCAGCGCCGTATACATCCGTCATGATGGGATCGAATCCTAGGATGGTCCAGGTCTTCACGCAGCCTTCGAAGCTCAGCGTAGCATAGGCAAGCCACTTCTTGGCAATTTCCACGTTTGCGCTTGTCTTGACAACGGCCGTACCCGTGCCGCCCATCTGAGCGGATTTGTGTCCGCCGTCAGACCACAGGGGCATCGGAGCGACTTTCATCTTGCCGGCCAGGTCAGGCATATAATCGGTGAAACGGTTCAGATACCAGAAAGGCATGCTGACAGAAGCGAAGGCACCGCCGTTCATTTCACCGTAGTACTCCTCGGCATGATGATATCCGCCGGGAGCAGGGACTGCGGTTCCGTCATCGAGCATGCTCTTCATGAAGGCGAGCGTGTTCACGACAACAGGTTCGTCCATACGGACCTGTCCATCGGGGGTCAGCCAGTCACCGCCGTGCTGGTTGACGAGAGGATAGATGCTCCAGCAGTCTGTGGATTCCCAGGTGCACATCGGCTTGCCGGTCTTTTCAAGAACCGTCTTGCCGGCCTCATGATAGTCGTCCCAGGTCTTGATGTCCTGATAGTTGATGCCGGCAGCTTCGAGGATCTCCGTGTTGTAGAACATGATGCATGCGCCGATATGATGGTCGATGCCATAGTACTTTCCGTCCTTGGCATAGTTGTTGAAACGGCTCATGACCAGGTGGTCCTTCATCGGTTCAACGATGTCGTTGATATCTGCCAGCTGGATATCGCCCTTCAGATAGTTCGCGAACTGATTGATTTCAATGTCCACGATATCCGGAGCGCCTTCGCCGCTCTGCAGGGCAATCGTCAGCTTGCTGTGCATATCATCATACGGATAGACCTGCATGTCGATGTCCAGCTTCGGATTGTCCGGATTTGCGTTCCAGGATTCAAGCATATCCTTGTAAAGCTGGGTATGCAGTTCCTGGAAGGTCCAGAGTGTCAGTTTAATCGGCTCTTCGTCCGCAAATGCACTGCAAATGCCCGTCAAAAGAGCGAGGGTCAGGAGAATGGCCAACAGTTTCTTCATGATAGGTTCCTCCTTGAACAGTATTCAATTGTGTCTCCTGCAGGATTATCGTTAATCCTGGCTGTTGCCTATATAGTATAGGCAATTTGGCCGATTGTCAAGCATTTTTGGACAAAAAGGAAAAGAAAATGTGCGGGCAGGCTGCACGGGGGTTCATGAAAAAGATCTGCCATCCAAACGAAAAGGAACAGATGTGAAAATTGTTTTCCATGATCGATTCATGCTATAATCAGTCAAACTTGCGTGAAGGTGGTTTCGATATGGGCGTCAGCCGGATTACCCTGAAAGATGTCGCTG
>ONVN01000429.1 GCA_900321295.1 uncultured Eubacteriales bacterium | reverse complement strand
GAAAGGAGAACAGAAAGATGGCAAGAGATTATCATCCGGAAATCGCAGAAGCAGTCAATGGCTTTCTGGACGGACATGACTGGAACTACACCTTTGATGCGGAAAACGGATTGTTCCGGTTTGGCGTCAACCTGCCGGGCAAGTTGAAAAACATCCAGTATCTGGTGCGCATCGGTGAAACGGACTACACGGTGTATGCCGTTTCACCGGTTTCGACGGACAAAAATGATCCTGAAGAACTCCGCAGAATGGCAGAGTTTGTCTGCCGGGCCAATTACGGACTCAAGGACGGCAACTTTGAACTGGACTTCCGCGACGGCGAGCTTCGCTTCAAGTGCTATATGAACTGCCACGGCATTCTGCCCACTGTGCAGATGATCGGCGAGAGCATTGCGTGCCCGTCCCAGATGTTCCGGTTTTACGGCAATGGTATTCTGCAGATCCTGTTTCAGGGCATGTCGGCAGAAGATGCAGTCGAACTCTGTGAAAACAGCATTTCCTGTTCAGAGGATGAGGAAGAAGAGGATGCCTCTTCCCGTTTGATCGATATGCTGCACAATCTGCAGGAGAATGAGGAAGAGCTCCCGGAAGACCCGGATGAGGAAGAAGAGAACGGCGTATCCTGCTTCTGACCGGAACAGGGAGAATGCAGTCCGCGGAATTTCCCCGGACAGAGGACGCCGGGCTGTGTGCTGCTTCCGGAATGCGGGAGCAGCACACAGAATCCGGGTGAAGAAGGACATTGGGTGGAAAAACAGGCTCTTTACAGGGGAACCGTATGAAACGGACACGGCCGTGATCCGCAGAAAGGATGAAACCGATGAAACGAATGAACCAATACCTGATTCTTGCCCTGATCTGTCTCTTTGCGGCAGCATCCTCCGCGCATGCAGCCGAGGGGACGGCCATGATCCGGGAAATCCTCCGTCATCCTGCCCCCGAATCCGGGAAAGCCGGAAGCACTGTTACGCTTGATGAATCGCTGGCGTTTTCCATTCCGTCGGACTGGGAGCCGGTTCCTCCGGAGGAAGAAAAGAACGTCTGTTTCCTGTTCAGAGGAACGGACGGTGAAGGCAGAAGCCTGCGGTTTGGCGGTCTGAAACCGGGAAACGGCGCATTCGGGCTGACGTTTTCCTCCTATACCGACATGAAAAACCAGCTGGATGCGTCGAGAATGAGCCACGTGATGGCCCGGCTGAGCGGGGTAGAGCTGATTTTTGCATGCACCGATGATGCGGTGATGGGCATGCTTCTTACGAAAAAAGGGGATCTCTGTCTCCTCCTGTTCGGCTCGGAGAAGGACAGTCTGTATGAAATCCGGCAGTCGGAAAAGCTCATGAACGATCTGGCTTTCATCTGGCATTCCATGCATCCGCTCGACGGCAGTGCATGGCAGTGCTTTGATGAGGAAATATGGAAATAAAAGAAACGTATCCCCATGAAATCCCAGGAAGTGACAAAGGGCACTTCCTGGAAGAAGAACGGATGGGAAAGGAGGAGAAAGCATGCGGCAGAAAGTGCGTTTTTTCCGGCAGCACACTCTGGAGACCTGCGGAATCAGCTGTATCCTCATGGTCTTGCATACCCGGGGCAAAGTGCGGTATCCTACTGTCAAACAGGAGCGGAAACTCTATGGGATCTATCGGTGCCGGGCCTTCAGGGGAACGCTGGCCTCCGCGATTGCGGACTGTCTGATCCGGAACGGCCTGGAAGTGAGTCTCTTTCACTCCTCTTCCCGGTATATGGACAACCGGGATGCATACTATCCGGAAGATCTTTATGAAAGCCTGCTGAAGGAATATACCGGGACCGTCGACAGCCTCCGGGGCAGGGCAGAAGTGGAAACCGGGTGCGGATTCTCTGCGGCCTGGTACCGTGAACAGCTCGACGCAGAAAAGCTGCTGATCGTGCAGTGTCTTGTTCCGGGGGATGCCGACGGGATGCACGACCGGACGCTGCACTGGATTCTGCTCTATGGATATGAGGGCGGGGACTTCCTTGCCTGTGATCCACTGTCCTGCAAGATCCGCCTGTCCGAAGACGAACTGAAGCATTATACCGACACGCCGGTCGGATCCATCTGCATTTCCGTGGGCGGGGATGCATGAGATCCGGCAGAAAGGAGGAGCGCATGTCTTTTTTATCCGACTATGACCAGAGAACCGCCTGGAAATATCAGGAAGTCCAGGGAACGTTCCCGACCCATGAGGGTCTGAAGCTGAAAGTGAACCCCGACGGCACCTTTCCGCCGTTTCCGGGCAGCACCGTGGTGTTCCGTCCGGACAGAACCTGCCTGCAGGTGGTCCTGCAGATGCAGCGGGTGCTGTACCACCATCTGAACGGCTCCGGCATGCTGGCTGCGCCTCTTCCGGCGTCTACGATGCACATGACGCTGCATGACCTGATCAGCCCCGAAACGGCTTCAGGATCAGCAGAAGAATATGAGCAGGAAGTTGAGAACAGCCTCCGGGATGCCGCTGAAATTGTGGAAGATATCCGAAAGCAGTATGCCGGGAAAACCATTGCCATGACGGCGGACCGGATCGTGAATATGGTCTCCAAATCGCTGGTGCTTCTGCTCCGTCCCCGGACAGAGGAGGACGGGGAACTGCTGGAAGCACTGTATCACCGGTTCGACTGTATCCGGCCTCTTTCCTATCCCCTGACGCCGCATATCACCCTGGCGTACTATCAGCCGGGCCTGCTGGACGGGGATCTGCTGGCAGAGGGCATCGATCTTGCGGGAACCCGGCCCGGGGAAAGCCCGGTCTTTACGTTTTATCCGGAAGCGCTGACGGTGCAGCGTTTCCACGACATGCAGCACTATCGGGATATCCCGGAGCGCATCTGCTTCTGCTGCGACGGCGGCCTGAACCGCAGCGTCCTGGCGGCGAATATCCTGAACCATCTGGCCGGGGAGAGAAACCTGCCGGTGACCGGAGAAGCCAGGGCGGCCTATGCGGACACACAGGGTATGCCGGTTTCGGACGAAGTCTGGAAGACACTGGAAGACCATGGCCTGTGTCCGGACCGGGAACATGCACATGCCCGGTACCTTGAAAACAGGGAAGCATCCTGGTTCACCGCCTTTGCCGGGATCTCGGACGGTGCGCTGGACCGGTTTGCCCGGATGTGTCTTCCTGAGGAGAAAGTCAACCGGGTGACCCGTTTCTTCTACGGGGTGCGGGACCCGGAGTATGGAGCCATTACGCATGAGCAGGCGTTTCAGGAACTGGAAGACCGGGTTCGGAAGTACCTGAATGCCCTGGAAGCCGGAGAGGAAGAACATGACAGAAAGTGACCGCATGGAGGAGAAAGCCGTCCGGAAGAAGGACAGGATGACCCTGACGGAAGCCATCCTGCTGGAAACAGAACACCGGCGGCAGCTTCTGGAAGAAAAAGAAAAAGCCGAACAGCGCAGGGCCCTGAAAAGACCGTATCTTGACAGGATCCGGGGCAGTCTTGCCGGCGGAGCCATGGGCGATGCGCTGGGCTATCCCGTGGAGTTCATGTCCTATGAGCAGATCCGGGAAACCTATGGACCGGACGGCATTCAGGCGTATGCTCCCGACCCTGAAACCGGTCTGGCGGTCATTTCGGATGATACGCAGATGAGCCTGTTTACCGCCAACGGGATCCTGATCGGAGAGACGGATGCCTGCCTGGGGAATACCGGGAAGTCCGTCACGGATCATGTTTTCGAGGCGTATCAGGAATGGCTGAGGACGCAGACCCACGGCGCTTCTCCGGAGCAGAAGCACCGCTGCTGGCTGTATGAGATCCCGGAGCTTTATGCGGAACGTGCTCCGGGCATGACGTGCCTGTCTGCACTTCAGACCGGCAGGATGGGGACAATGGAGGCTCCGCTGAACCACAGCAGGGGCTGCGGCGGGGTGATGCGGGTGGCACCGCTCGCCCTGCACTGCAG